>JAHJQP010000154.1 GCA_018819165.1 Pseudomonadota bacterium | reverse complement strand
TTCCCTTGTTCGTTCTCGGTTTTGTCGGAATGGCTGTCCTGAATTCCGTGGGGGCATTTCCTTCCGCTGTCCGCCAGAGTATACATATCGTCTCGCAATTCCTGATCGTGGGTTCTTTGGCTGGCGTGGGCATAGAAACTAACGTGGTTGCAATGAAAAAAATCGGGTTACGACCATTCTATGCCGGCCTCTGCGCGGCCCTCTTTATGGCGGTGGTGAGCTTCTGCCTGATCACCTTGGTGGGCATCCGATGAGGTCAACCCGTATGTAAGGCGGCAGGGCTTCTGGCGGCCTTATATCGAGCAGGTGATACACCACTATCTCGATTGCCGCGATCTGCACAACGGATTTACCCACGTGAAATGCAAAGATTGCGGCCACGGATACCTGCTGGCCTTCACTTGCAAGTGTCGTTGCTTTCGAATGGTAATATTCGATGCTTTTCTTGCATCCATTCCGAGGCTTTGTAGGTGACACCAATAACCGGCAGATTTCATTTTTCTGCCATCGAGCTTGCGCAGTACGGGTTGAAATCTGCTACAAAAGCGCATCGGCCTCAATCACTGACTTCAATAATCGATCATATGCCAACATGACTAATGTTATCGATAAGGTGAAAGAGAAAGATCAGTCGATGGCGAGATCCGCTTTCACTTCATCTTCCCCTGCAGGGCAGCGCGGATGAAGTGGCTGAAGAGCGGATGGGGGGCCGTCGGCCGGGACTTGAACTCCGGGTGGAACTGGCAGCCTAAAAACCAGGGATCTCCCCCGATCTCGATGATCTCGGCGAGTCGCCCGTCCGAGGAGGCGCCGGTAATCCGAAGGCCCCGCGCAAGAAGCGTCTCCTTGAACTCATTGTTCAATTCGTAGCGGTGGCGGTGCCTTTCGCTGATCTCCGTATCGTTGTAAGCCGCACAGGCGAAGGAGTCCTTCGCAAGTACGCAGGGATAGGCCCCCAGACGCATCGAGGCCCCCTTCTCGGTGATCGTTTTCTGCCCGGGCAGGAGGTCGATGACCGGGTGGGGGGTGAACTCGTCGAACTCGGAACTGTTCGCCCGGGTAAGCCCGCAGACATGCCGCGCGTACTCCACGACGGCCATCTGCATCCCGAGGCAGATCCCGAAAAAGGGGATCCCCCGCGTGCGGGCCTGTTCAACGGCGGTGATCATCCCCTCGATCCCCCGGTTTCCGAAACCGCCGGGGACCAGAATCCCGTCTACGCCGTCGAGCTGATCCCCCAGCCCTTCCTTTTCGATCCTTTCGGAATCGATGAAACGGAGATTCACCCGGCAGTCATTGGCGATTCCTCCGTGACAGAGGGCCTCGTTCAGACTCTTGTAGGAGTCCGTCAGGTTGACGTACTTCCCCACGATGGCGATCGTGACCTCGTGCGCGGGGTGGAGAAACTTGTCCACCACATCCTCCCAGGCCTCGAGGTGGGGCTGGCCGGTCCAGATGTTGAGGAGATCGACGATCTTTTGGTCCACCCCCTCCCGGTGGAAGATCAGGGGCACCTCGTAGATGCAGGCCACATCCTTGGCGGTGAAGACAGAGGTCATTTCCACGTTGCAGAACAACGCGATCTTGGCCTTGATCTCATCGGAGAGGAAGTCTTCCGTCCGGCAGAGGAGAATGTCCGGCTGGATGCCGATCTCCCGGAGGGCCTTGACGCTGTGCTGCGTCGGTTTCGTCTTCACCTCTCCCGCTGTCCTGATGAAGGGGACCCAGGTCAGGTGGATGAAGATCGCGTTTTCCCGTCCGGCTTCGTTGCGGAACTGGCGAATCGCCTCGAGAAAGGGGAGGCTCTCGATGTCGCCCACCGTGCCGCCGATCTCCACGATCGCCACATCGAAACCGTCGGCGGTCTTTTTGATATACTCTTTGATTTCGTTGGTGATATGGGGGATCACCTGTACCGTCTTGCCCAGGTATTCGCCCCGCCTCTCCTTGGAGATCACCGAGAAGTAGACCTGCCCCGTCGTGAGGTTGTTGCCCTTCCCCATTTTTGTGCCGGTGAACCGTTCGTAGTGGCCGAGATCCAAATCGGTCTCCGCGCCGTCATCGGTCACGAAAACCTCGCCGTGCTGGAAGGGGCTCATCGTCCCCGGATCGACGTTGATGTAGGGGTCGAGTTTCTGGTTGGTCACCCGGAGCCCCCGGCACTCGAGGATAGCCGCGATGGAGGCCGCCGCCAGCCCCTTGCCGAGGGAGGAGAGGACGCCGCCGGTGATAAAAATGAATTTTGTCTTCATGATCGCTCCTTATGGCCCGTCGCCGAAGGGCCGAGATTCTGTCGGATCTGCCCGGCGATTACCTCCACCGGTTCGCCAAGGAGGAGACCGAGGGGGATCTTCCCCAGGCAGCTCTCATCCCACGGCAGGTTGTATTCCTGGATGAGGTTGCGGATGTCGTTGATTCTTTCGCCCAGGAGCTCCTTCCTCTCGCCAACGGAGAGGCCCTCGTTGAAGGCCACATGGACGAGGAGGAGATGCCTGACGCGATCCCCCTCGCCGAGAAGGGGAATGATCACGATCGACGCCCCGTCCGATTTTCCCTGTCCCGCGTACAGCCTGCCGGAGGCCACGATGCTTTTCTTCTTCCCCATCAGGAGCCCCGTTTTCTCGGCCCGCGAGCGCATCCCTGCGGAAATGCCGCCGCGGCCTACGATGGCAATCGTGGAATCGTCCGCCGGTTTTCCATCGGCGTCCAGATGATTAATCGCGTAGAGGGTGTGGCCGTTAACGGCGGCCACCGCCTTCTGGATCCGGCTGATAGCCAACACGCTGGTGCTGAGAAGGGCCCTGGCGGAAAAGCCCAGTCCCCGCAGGAGATCGAAAATGACTCCGCGCAGGGGCGCTTCCTTCCTGCTGGTCCCCACCGTCACTGTCTTGGCCTGATGGCGGATGGCATCGATCGGACGGGAGAGTTCATCCACGGCATGGCCGAGCGTGATGTCCAGCAGGTCGATCGGCGAGGGCGTTTCCTTCTCCCCCGGGAAATCACGCCGGAAGTCATCGAGGGGAAGCTTCCCTGCCGCGTACTTCAAAAGCAGGATCAGGTCCGACATCGTCCGGACCCCGGCCAGGGAGAAACCGCCGCCGTTTCGCCGCTGCTGAAAGCGTTCCGCAAAATCGTTTACGAGACGGCGGAGCCGGCCGTCGGCGACGCACTCATAGAAGGAGAGGCTGAGTTTTGCCTGTTCGACCATGATCAGATTGAGGCGGCTCTTGAATTCCCGAAGGAACAGGGCGTCGGCATCGATGCTGCAGGCAGCGTAATATCCCCAGAGATGGCCGGCCAAGGTGTTGAGGATCACGGGGAGCGGCATCGGTGCGTTCGGGATGGGGATGACCGCATCGGCGATCCCGGCGAAGCGTTCCTCGCCCTCGTCGGCAAAGACGACCACGCCGGATTTGTGCGCCTTGAAGATCGCCACATCCTTGACGATGTCCGCGGTCACGGCCTCCGGGCTTCCCGCGGCGCAGACGAGGATCAGCGGCTCGGCGGACAGGTCGATGTGCTTCTTGTTCTCCACGATGTCCGAAGAGATCGTTTTGTAGCACAACTCGCTCAGCTTGATCCGGATCTCGTCGGCTGCCGCCTTGTTCGGCCCGCTTCCCACGACCGCCCAGTACCTTTTCTGTTTGGCCAGCATCTCCACCGAGCGGCGGATCTCCTCCTTGCGCGCGAGGACCCGGCGCATCATCTCCGGCGCCTGCTCGAGCTGGCGGAGCTCCGCTGCAATCCGCTCCGCGGAGAAAGTTCCCAGCAGCCGGGCGAAATAGAGAGCGAGGAGATTACCGGCCACGATCTGGGAGTAGAAGGCCTTGGTGGAGGCGACGGCCATCTCGATATCCCGGCCGTCGGAGGTGTAAAAAACCCCGTCGGCCTTCGTCGTGATATCGGACTGGCGCCGGTTCACGATGGCGATCACACGGGCGCCCCTCTGTGCGGCCATCGCCACGGCGCGGTTGGTGTCCGTCGTTGTTCCCGACTGGGTGATTGGAATGACCAGGGTGTCGCGCAGGTCGTTTTCCAGGCAGAACCCGCTCAGCTCGGAGGCGACCCTGCCCTCCACGCGGATCCCGCTCCCCGGGAGGCAGCGTTCCATTGCGTCGGCCACAGCGCTGGCAGCCACGGCCGCCGTCCCCTGACCGATGGCAATGATCCGCCGGATCTCCCCGCACAGCAGGGCTTCTCTCACCCTGCCGGGGACGGTATCCTCTCCAAGGTTGAAGACGGCGCTCTCTCCGGCCCCATCGCGTTCGATGCGGTACCGGCCACGCAGGGTCTTCCGGACGGAAAGGGCCGATTCGGTGATCTCCTTGAGAAAGAAGTGGGGATAGTCGCCCCGGTCGATGTCCCGCGTCGTGATCTCGGCCTTCCGGATTGCCTCCTCGCCAAGCGGAAGCGGTGTCCCGTCATAGAAAAACGCCCGGATGCCGGCTGCGCCGCCTGAGGAATCCTGATCGAGGACGAAGATCTGGCCGGCCGTCTCCGGCTGATCGGGACGGGATGGTTTCTCGCCGTCCATCTTCAGGAAGAAGGGGGTCTCTTCGACCAGGCCGTAAAGTTCGGAGGAAAAGAGATAACGGTCCGGAGCGATCCCGACATAGAGCGACTGACCGCTCCCCTTAAGGGCAAGGAAGGCCTTTCCCGGCTCGGCATTGCTGACCATCGCGATGGCATGGGACCCCTCGAAGTCGCCAACGGCGCACCGGAATGCATCGGTCAGGTCATGGCCGGCCAGGAGGTATTTTTCGATCTGGAGGGGGATGATCTTCGTGTCCGTTGTCACTTCCGGGGCGATCAACTCCCCTCCCGACTCGAGGGCCCCGCGAAGGGAGGGGTAGTTGTCGATGTCCCCGTTGAGAACGCAATGGATGGTCCAGGGACCCCTCCCGTACGCGGGATAATTCTTCTCCTGAACGGCGGACCGCGCCGTCCCGGTAAGGGTGAAGTTCCCGACCGGATGGCAGTTCTCCTCCGTGATGGAGCCCACCGACGCCCAACGGGTATGGGCGAAGGAAGTCGCGAAGGCGACCGGCAGCCTGGTAAAGACATGAAACAAGCGGTCCCGGGCGATCTGATTTCTCAGTTCCCGGACATTCCGGCCCAGTTCCCCGATGATCTCGGCGGTCTTGTAGGTAAAGGAGATCGCCTGGCCGCCGGCGCCTCCGGGAACGGCGGCAGGGAAACAGGCGATCGAACCGTTGACGAGATCTCCCGTTGCCATCCGCCGTTGGAGCTCACCGTCCAGTCCCACCTTCGCGAGACCGGTCATTACCTCCCCGAGGACCCCGGCATCGGCCGGAATGAACGAGATCTGTATCCCCGCCGAATCCCGCCCCCGGACCTCCAGGCGGTCCAGGCAGTTGAGAAGGGAATTCATCTCCCGGTACTTCGGGAAGGCCTCCGGCGCTACATCCCCGACTTCGCCGGCCCCGGCCAGGCGGATGATCCGTTCGATATTGCCCAGGATATCCCGATCCAGCCCCCAGACGAGATCCCGGATCAGGAGCAGGCCCTGGTTGATTGCCTCCAGATCGACCGTGGAAAAACGGCCTTCATTCTCCTCCAGGAGCCGTTCCTCCTCCACAAGAAATGCATGGATTTTCCTGGAAAGGGCAGCGAAACGGCCCGCCTCCGCAGGGTCGAAAAAGAGCCTCCGGAAGGCATCCTCCCCCTTCAGGTGGAGGAGCTCCCGCTCCAGCGCCTCCAGGGATGGAATCCCGCCCAGGTATCTCTCCGGAGAGATCGCTCCGGACAGGAGTGCGGCCAGGTTATGGCCCGACGCCTGGGAAAACCGTGTGTCCAGATCGCCGTCCGTACGCGCCGGCTTGCCCCTTCCGCGCAGGGTCAGGATACCGGCAAGACCGCAGCAGAGGGTGTCGGAAAGCAGAGGAAACAGGATCAGGGCGGGCGCCGGTACCCGCCGCGGGTCGCGGCCCACATGGATCTTCCCGCTCCGCAGAAAACGGACGATCTTCCGGAAAAACAGGATCAGCATGGTGTCTCTTTCAGACAATATTCACCCCTTCCCGGAAAAAGGCAAAGGCCATACCAGGGGTGCAACAAAGAAACAACTTTGTGACGTTTTCCGAAGTCCGGAGAGGGGATACGGCATATTTCATAAACGCACAAACCATCATCACATCATGCACGACAGGAAGGTACTCGGGCGTGCGCCCTTTCCGCAACGGCATCGACCACCTGCTGAAGCCACTGCGTCCCCCGGGAAGATGTCTCCCGGTCCAAAGACCGGATCACCCGGATATAGGTCTTCCCCTGCGCCTCTCTGACCATTGCCAGCTTCGCGAGAAATCCATCCCGCTCCTCCAGGGCGACCGCCTCCTCCTGACGGTCCGTCAGGCAGGCCTCCAGGTCGGACCAGCGCTCACGGAATTCCCGCTGCTGACGGAGAACGATCCCTCGGGTCTCTTCCGGCAGGAACCTTTCGCCGAGTTGCGCCGACCGCTCCATCTTCTCCGCCAGGACCCGGAACCGCGTCAGCCTCTCCGCAATGGCCTTCTCAAGGATCTCCATCGCTCCGCGATAGAGCGCCTCCCCCATCTCCCCGTCCTGGAAGAAGAGACGGCGGACATGGATATACCACTGGCGCAGGGCCAGGAGATTGGCAATATAGACGATATTGTTGGTCACCTTCCGGCGGATATCGCCGTAGAGTCCCGGGTGAAACGGTTGCCCGGATGCCGGGCCCCCCTCCGCCCGGAGTAGTTTTCCCCCCTCCGGGCAGTCTCCCCGCCAGACTCCTCCCGCGGCGATCACCGTTCCGAAACCGATTCGGGCCGGACCGACCAGTCCTCCCTGCCCGCCGAGAAAGATCGGCGGCTGGTTCAGCATGACCCCCCGGGGAACATCCCCCAGAAGTGACGCGGTGGCCTTGTCCTGGTTGGGGGTGTAGTTGAAGTGGATGTAGGAGCTCCCCACCTCGCTGTGGTCTTTACGGCTGGTCCCCCCGGCGAGGAAAACGTCGCAGAAATTAATCAGGCTGCCCAGGGTGACGAAAGGGAAGAGGATGGTCTGCTTCATGCCGACCGTGTGGCTCCCGTTGGCTTCTTCCTCGAGGAGGCATCCCTCCCGAACCTGGGCGCCGGAGGCGATGTTTGCCTGATCCAGGAATACGGAGGATTTGAAGAACCCTCCTTTCAGTTCCACCCCCCGGCCGAGCTGACAATCCGCCACCGTGACCGGCGCTTCGCAGCCCAGCTTCGTTCCTGCCGAAATCAGGGTTTGGGCGCCGGAGATCTTCGTCCCGCCGTAGAAGACGACCCCGTCCGGCGAGATGCGTCCGGGATCAATATCCTCGCCGACATCGACGGAAAAGGGAGCGGGCATCAGGACCCCCTTTCCCAGAAGTCTCAATACCGGCGCCGGCAACATCGCCTCTTCCGCATGATCCATCATCCCTCTTCCTCCGGCAGATATCCGCTACAGGATCCGCTTCCACACCCGAAGCCCCGCAATCATTCCAGCGATCAACCGGGATCGCGATCGAGACCGAGCTTGACCATCTTCTTCTGAAAGGTGTTCCGGTTGATGCCGAGATAGGCCGCGGCGGCGCTCTTGACATAATTCGACCGTGTGAGCGCGATCCTAAACAGGCCCCTCTCCACCATGGCCAGAACCTCATCGTAGAGACGGCTCTTTCCGTTTTCGGTCGCGGAGAGGACCGTCGCGATGTCCCCGATCTTTTTTTCCAGGATATCTTCGACCACCGCGGCTGGAGTTGCCGGCACCGCCGCATCCACAACAGATCGTTTTCGACTCATGGATTACCGGATTCCTTTCGTAAAGATGTTTAGATAAAAAAGGGGGCCACTTTTACGAGGATGATGCCGATCATCAGCACGGCCGCAACCCATGCCAGAATGACATGGGCGATCCCGGCAAGGGAACGCCCCGTCTGAAGGCGGACATCCTCCTCGACCTTTTCCAGATCGACATGGCCGACGATCTCGTCCACGAGTTCGGGAAATCCCTCATAGGCGTTGGAAACGATGAAAAACCCCTTGACGGTCGTCAGCAGGATATAGACCTTCTTGTGGAGATTGAGGCAGCCGACATGGGTGATCTCCCCCCAGGAAATCCTCTTTCCCCTCCACAGCTTCCGGATCCTGATCCCCGCCTCGTCCATCGTAACCCTCCGGAAGAGCGATTCGATGAAGAGATACAGGGTAGGCAGGAAAAAAATCGTAAAGACGAGCCGCTCCGTCGCGGACCCCTGCGGCAGCAGGGAGATCAGGAGGAGGCAGAAAAGGAGGAAGGCATCAACTCCAAGAGGAATGAGAAACGCCCTTCTTATCATATAGATGCGCTGCGACATCTCTTCGCCTCGCAAAATCGGACCCGCTTTCATATCACCCCGCTCCCTGCCTGACAAAGGCGCCGCTCTTGCCGCCCTGCTTGCTCATCAGCCGGATATCCGCAAGGATGATCTCCCGGTCGACCGACTTGCACATATCGTAAATCGTCAGCGCGGCCACTCCTACAGCCGTCATGGCCTCCATCTCGACCCCCGTTCTCCCCACCGTCCGGACCTTCGCTTCGATCGCGATTTCGCCGGCGGCGGCATCGCAGGCAAACAGGATCTCGATCCCCGTGAGCTCGAGCGGATGGCACATGGGGATGAGTTCGCTGGTCTTCTTGGCCGCCATGATTCCCGCGATTCTTGCCGCAGCGAAAACATCCCCCTTGGGGATTCCCCCCTCCTCGATCAGGGCGACGGTCTCCGGACGCATCCGGACCTCCCCATGGGCGACGGCCTGACGGAGGGTGGGCTCCTTTGCCGTCACATCCACCATTCGCGCCTGACCTTTTTCATCGAGATGGGACAGTTCGTTCATGGACCTGCCGTGCTGGAATAACCGGAACGCATCCCGCAAGACCCTCCCTGCAGGCGGGTACAAATGGCGCAACAAACAAATCTCCCCCCTGCCGGGAAGACCCCCTCGCAAGGGCGTGAAGCTTCTACTTCGCTGTCGGAAAAGTTTCAAGAAACTTAGCACAGCGTTTTTCTTCAGTCAAGAAGGTTAAATGGTTTCTCCCCTGCCGATCCCAATTGCGTTAGGTATGCCATACATAACCCTCTTAATAAAGTGGCAATTGAGAAATGGAAAACGAAATATCGCTTGCGGGGAAGGCACTTCTCGTTTAATATCCGCGACCGGGATGCCTTGAAGAGGCATCCACTGCCGGCCGGCCGTCTGGTGCGCAAAGGGGGTATTCGCTTGATCGTCAAGGCCATCAGCTCCACCATCATCGGCATCGAATCCCATCCCATCTCCGTCGAGGTCGATCTCTCCGCCGGTCTCCCGCTGTTCTCGACCGTAGGCCTTCCCGACATTGCCGTGCGGGAGAGCAAGGATCGGATCAAGGCCGCCATCAAGAACTCCGGCTATACGTTCCCCGGCCATCACGTCACCGTCAATCTGGCCCCCGCCGACATCAAGAAAGAGGGAACCGCCTTCGACCTTCCCATCGCCGTGGCAATCCTGGCCGCCCAGGGCCTGCTGCCCCCTGCCCTGCTCGCCGACTACCTCCTCCTTGGCGAACTTTCCCTGGACGGCGGCGTGAGGGGGGTCCACGGCGCCCTCTCCGCGGCCTTCCAGGCGAAGGCCCTTGGCATCCGGGGGATGATCCTCCCACGGGAAAACACCACCGAGGCGGCCCTGGTGGCGGGGATCGAGGTCATCCCTGTGGATTACCTCTCCGAGGTGGTGGAATTCCTTGGCGGACGGACGGAGATTGCGCCGGTCAGCGTCGATATCGGTGAGCTCTTCCGGCGGAGCCTCGACTATCCGTTCGATTTGAATGACATCCGTGGACAGGAACAAGCCAAGAGAGCCCTGGAGGTCGCCGCCGCCGGGGGCCACAACCTCCTCATGATCGGTCCCCCGGGCTCCGGGAAGACCATGTTGGCCCAGCGTCTCGTGACGATCCTGCCCGACCTTTCGCTCACCGAGGCCATCGAAACGACGAAGATCTTTTCCGTCGCCGGCCTCCTCGACCGGAAGGAGGCGATCCTGGGAACGCGACCCTTCCGCGCCCCTCATCATACGATCTCCGACGCCGGCCTGGTCGGCGGGGGCCACACGCCCCGGCCGGGAGAGATCAGCCTCGCCCATAACGGGGTGCTTTTTCTGGACGAATTGCCCGAGTTCAGGAAAAACGTCCTCGAAGCCCTCCGGCAGCCCCTGGAAGACGGGAAGATCACGATCACCCGCTCCTCCCTCACGGCCACCTATCCCGCCCGCTTCATGCTCGTCGCGGCAATGAATCCCTGTCTTTGCGGATACTTCGGCGACCGGAACCACCCCTGCCGCTGCACTCCCCAGCAGATCCGCCAGTACCAGGGGAGGATCTCCGGGCCGCTCCTGGATCGGATCGACATCCATGTCGAGGTCCCCGCCGTCCGCTACCGCGAGTTGACGGCGCGGGAGACGGGCGAGTCATCAGCCGCGATCAAGGCCCGGATCGAACGGGCCCGTAAGATCCAGAGGCAGCGCTTCAACGGCGACGATACGCTGTTCAACGCCCGCATGTCCGACCGCCAGGTCCGGACCGTCTGCCCGTTAGACGAGGAGTCGCGACAGCTGATCGAAATGGCCATCGACCGCCTGGGATTGAGCGCCCGCGCCCACAGCCGTATCCTGAAGGTCGCCCGGACCATCGCGGACCTCGAAGGCGAACCCGCCCTCCGACCCTCCCATGTCGCGGAAGCCATCCAGTACAGAAGCCTTGATCGCCGGCTCATTTAGTGGTAAGTGTCCCAGAAGCAATTATCAGCAGGCGTTTGCACAAGGAGACGATTTATGGAAATCAAGGTTATTCAGGCCGCTGCCGAAAAGAGGAAGACAAAACCAACAGATGAAGCGAAACTTGGTTTCGGCAAGATTTTCACCGATCATTTTTTCACCATGCCCTACCACGCCGGCCGGAGCTGGCACGATCCCCTGATCGAACCCTGCCGGCCTCTCCAGCTTGATCCGACGGCGATGTGCCTCCACTACGCCCAGGAGATCTTCGAGGGGATGAAGGCCTACCGGGGGAAGGACGGCGCCATCTTCCTCTTCCGGCCGACGGAGAATATCCGGCGGATGAACGTCTCGGCGGAGAGGCTCTGCATGCCCCAGGTCGATGAGAATCTTTTCCTGGAGGCGTTGACGAAACTGATCCTCCTGGAAAAAGACTGGATCCCCCACGGCAGCGGGACCTCCCTCTATATCCGGCCGACGATGATCGCCACGGAGCCGGCCCTCGGCGTCCACCCGGCGAACGAGTACCTCTTCTTCATCATCATGGGGCCGGTGGGGGCCTATTACCCCGAGGGGTTCAGCCCGACCAAAATCTTCGTCACGGAGGAATACTCCCGGTCAGCTCCCGGGGGAACCGGATACTGCAAGGCCGGCGGGAACTATGCGGCAAGCCTCTACGCGAGCGAGATCGCAAAGAAGATGGGTTACACCCAGGTTCTGTGGCTCGACTCCGTCGAGAGGAAATACGTGGAAGAGGTGGGAACGAGCAACATGTTCTTCGTGATCGGCGATGAACTGATCACGGCCCCCCTTATGGGGACGATCCTCCCCGGGGTAACCCGCGACTCGGTCATCCGGCTCGCCAAAAGCTGGGGGGTGAAGGTCGTGGAAAGGCGGCTCTCAATGGATGAAGTCATGGACACCATCGCCAACGGCGCTCTCCGGGAAGCCTTCGCCTCGGGAACGGCCGCTATCGTCTCGCCGATCGGCCTGATCTATTACCGGGGGAGGGAATACCCCATCAACGAGGGGAAAACGGGCAGTCTCACAGAAAGGCTGTACAATGAGATCCTACAGATCCAGTACGGCCAGAAAGATGATCCGTTCGGCTGGCGGATCAAAATCGCGGATTGATCAGAAGCCCAATCTTTCCCTTGATCCGCGAACTTAAGAGGGGTTTCCACAGGGATGTGGAAAAGGTTGTGGACAAGCCTGTGGAGAACTTCCGTAACTCTTCAATTGTCACGATTATATACCGGTTTGCATAAGGCGCGGGCAGTGAATATTATCAATGATAACATTAAGTTAGAATTACATGGCCCCGCCTCGGCCATTTACGGCACTTTTTTGCGGAGTTATAAACCTTTGGAAAAATTTGTGCCATTTCCGCACTTCCGGAAGGATATTTTTTCTGCCCGGAGGGGACCTTCCCCCGCCCTCGGAAGGGCGGGGATCGCCATCCTCCTGGCCGTCATTTTTTTTTCCCCAGCCGCGGTGGTCCGGGCCGAGGTCCTCTCCCTGGAGCAATTGATCGCGAAAGCCCAGGAGACCTACGAAAAGACGACGGACCTCAAGGCCCGGTTCATCCAGGAGGTGACGATCCGCTCCATGAAGAAAACCGAACGGGAAGAGGGAACGGTCTACTTCAGGAATCCGAAGATGATGCTGTGGGATTATCAGAAGCCGAAGGCGAAGAAGCTGGTCATCAACAACCGGAAGGCCTGGCTTTATATCCCCGAAGACCGTATGGTCTACATCCAGAATACCGAAGATGTTTACCGATCGCAGGCGGCGATCAGATTCCTCTCCGGTATAGGCAAACTCTCCGAGGATTTCCAGATCCGTTTCACAAAAGACAACCCTCTCGATGAAGGCGGGAACTACCTCCTCACGCTGACCGCAAAAGAGACCGGTTCCGGCATCGATCGGCTCTATCTGTCTATCGATGGAAAGACTTTCCAGATCTCCCGGTGCAGTTTCAGCGACGCCTATGGAAACACGACACGGCTCAATTTCATCAATGTCCGTGTGAACAGCGGCATCTCCGACAAGTTGTTCGACTTTAAACCGCCGGCCGGCGTCGAGATCGTCAACACGCCGCAGTAGGAAGGCAGGGACAGCGCCCCTGTTTCTCCGCGAAAAAACAGGGGCGCTATCCCTGCCTTCTGTGAGATACCCCCATGATCCGGATTAACTATAGTGAATCGGTCTCTCACGAGACCGACCTGGAGTGGCTGGAGACCGACGGCCGGGGGGGATACGCATCGAGCACCCTGGAGAACTGCCACACGCGGCGTTACCACGGTCTGATGGTGTCCAATCTCAGGTTCCCCGAGGGTCGGCATGTCCTCCTCTCCAAGTTGGAGGATTCTCTGCTCGTCAACGGGGAGGAGCTCTTCTTCAGCGGCCACCGGTATCCAGGCATTCTTTTCCCCCCGGGTCCGCCTCTTCTGCAGGAGTTTATTCTCGACATCTGCCCCCGGTTCACCTACCGGGCCGGGGAAATTTGCATGCAAAAATCGGTGATGCTCGTCCGCCACAGCGGCGCGCTCCTTGTCCGTTACGACTTCACACACGGCCCGGCGACGGGCGTTCTCCGCCTGAAACCCTTCCTGGCCTTTAGGAGATATCACACGCTCGCCCATGAAAATCCCTATCTCCGCAGCCGGACGGAAATTATCGAAAACGGCTTCAGGATTGAACCCTACGCGGGTATGCCGCCCCTTTTCTTCCGGACCTCGGCGGCCTCCCGCTTCATCCCTTCCCCTCTCTGGTATAACCGTTTCGAATATGTTGAGGAGCGGGAGCGCGGCTTCGACTGGCAGGAGGATCTCTTTCTGCCAGGGGTTGTGGAGGTTGAGATCGCGGCGGGGGGGTCGTTGATCTTAATGGTCTCTAACGGCCACCCCGGTGAGGAACCGGTGATACCCCGGGCAACCGATTTCTCCCTGCGCCGTCAGGGGATAACAGACGACGGGGGAGTGGCAGGCAAAACCGTTAACGGGGAAAATCCGTCCGCGCTCTGGGAGGCCGAGGTCGCCAGGCGGCAGCGCAAGCCGGCAGAGGACGAAAAGATTGCCGGCGGGCTCGATAGAGAGGATCAGGGGGTGCTCCTTGCCCTGATCCGGGCGGGACAACAGTTTCTCATCGTCACTCCGTCGGGAAGGCCGGCCGTCATTGCCGGCTACCCCTGGTTCGGGAGCTGGGGACGGGACACCCTGATCGCCCTCCCCGGCCTCGCCTTCTGCACCGGCCGCATCACGGAAGGGATTGCAATCCTGACCGAGCTGA
>JAHJQP010000153.1 GCA_018819165.1 Pseudomonadota bacterium | reverse complement strand
TTCTTCGGCGTGACCCGCAACCCCTGGGATCTCGAGCGGATCCCCGGCGGGTCGAGCGGCGGTTCCGCGGCGGCGGTGGCCGCCGGAGAGTGCATCGCCGCTTTCGGCTCCGACACGGGCGGCTCCATCCGCCAGCCGGCGGCCCTCTGCGGCGTCGTCGGGATGAAACCGACCTACGGGCGGGTCTCCCGCTTCGGGCTGATCGCTTTTGCCTCGTCGCTGGACCAGATCGGCCCCTTGACGAAGGATGTGGAGGACTGCGCCATCGTGATGAACGTCATCGCCGGCTACGACCCCCGGGAGTCGACCTCGGTCCCGGAGGCGGTCCCCGATTACCGCCGGTTCCTTGGCCGGGGGATTGAGGGTTGGAGAGTGGGGATCCCGAAGGAGTACTTCATCGCCGGGATCGACCCCGAGGTCGAAGCGGCGGTCCGTCGGGCCATCCGGGCCGTCGAGGGGGCGGGAGCGAAGTGTATGGAAGTTTCTCTGCCCCATACGGATTACTGCGTGGCCGTCTACTACGTCGTTGCCCCGGCTGAGGCGAGCTCGAACCTGGCGCGCTACGATGGCGTCAAGTACGGTTTCCGGTCGGAAGGCAACCGCGATCTGCTGGAGATGTACAAGAAGACCCGCTCCGCGGGCTTCGGCGCCGAGGTTAAAAGAAGGATCATGATAGGCACTTACGCCCTCTCGTCGGGATACTACGACGCCTACTACCGGAAGGCCTCCCAGGTCAGGGGGCTGATCAAGCGGGACTTCGACGAGGCGTTTACGACCTGCGACGTCATCCTCACCCCGACCTCGCCCACGCCGGCCTTCAGGATCGGAGAGAAGACCGACGATCCCCTGCAGATGTACCTGTCCGACATCTTCACGATCTCGGCCAACCTGGCTGGGATACCGGGGATCTCCGTACCCTGCGGCTACACCGAAAGCGGGCTCCCGATCGGGGTCCAGTTCCTGGCGGGCCATTTCCAGGAGGGGCACCTCATCCGGTTCGCCTCGGCCTACGAGAAACACGCAAAGATCGAAAGAAGGAGCCCTACACTGTAATGGAATACGAACCGGTCATTGGGCTGGAGGTCCATGCCCAGCTCCTCACGGATGCAAAAATCTTCTGCGGCTGCTCCACGAAATTCGGGGCGGCGCCCAACACCCACACCTGTCCAGTCTGCCTCGGGATGCCAGGAGTGCTCCCCGTCCTCAATAAAAAGGTCGTCGAATTCATGATGAAGATGGCCCTGGCGACGAACTGCCGGATCAACCGGGAGTGCAACTTCGCCCGGAAGAACTACTTCTACCCCGATCTCCCCAAGGGGTATCAGATCTCCCAGTACGCCTCCCCGCCTGCCGAGCACGGCTGGATCGAGGTGGAGCTGAACGGTTGGAAAAAAAGGATAGGGATCACACGGATCCACATGGAGGAGGATGCGGGAAAGCTGCTCCACGACGAGCTCAACCCCGTGAGCCACGTCGACCTGAACCGGACGGGCGTACCGCTCATCGAGATAGTGAGCGAGCCGGACATCCGGAGCGCTGAAGAGGCGACGGCCTATCTAAGGCGCCTTCACGAGATCCTCGTCTATCTCGAGATCTGCGACGGGAACATGGAGGAGGGGAGCTTCCGCTGCGACGCGAACGTCTCGCTGCGTCCTGCGGGGACCGAGGCCTTCGGGACGCGGACGGAGCTCAAGAACATGAACTCATTCCGGAACGTCCAGCGCGCCCTCGAATACGAGATCAAACGCCAGCAGTACGTCCTCGAGGGGGGCGGCCAGGTTATCCAGGAGACCCGCCTCTGGGACGACACGGCGGGCGTGACCCACTCCATGCGGAGCAAGGAGGATGCGCACGACTACCGCTACTTCCCCGATCCCGACCTCGTCCCGGTGGTGATCGACGACGCCTGGATCGATGCGGTCCAAAAGACCCTGCCGGAGCTCCCCCTGGAGAAGCGGGAGCGGTTCGTCCGGGACTACCAGATCCCCGTCTACGATGCGGGCGTCCTCACCGCAAGTCGGGCGCTCGCCGACTACTACGAGGAGGTCGTCCGTCTCTCCGGCC
>JAHJQP010000152.1 GCA_018819165.1 Pseudomonadota bacterium | reverse complement strand
TCTTCTCGACGAACCAACGAACCACCTCGACGCCGAGTCGGTTGCCTGGATGGAGCACCACCTCCAGTCCTACGCGGGTACCGTTATCGCCGTGACCCACGACCGTTACTTCCTCGACAATGTCGCCGGTTGGATCCTCGAACTGGACCGCGGCCAGGGGATCCCCTGGAAGGGAAACTACTCCTCCTGGCTCGAGCAGAAGCGAAACCGCCTCCGGCAGGAGGAAAAATCGGAAAGCGAGCGGCAGAAGACCCTCCAGCGGGAACTGGAGTGGATCCGGATGTCTCCCAAGGGGCGCCACGCCAAATCCAAGGCCCGGATCAGCTCCTACGAGAACCTCCTCTCCCAGGAGATGGACGCCCGTACGAAAGAGCTTGAAATCTACATCCCGCCCGGACCCCGCCTGGGGAAGTTCGTCATTGAGGTGGAAGGGGTAAGCAAGGCCTACGGCGACCGCCTCCTGGTCGACAAAATGTCTTTCTCCCTGCCGCCCGGTGGGATCGTCGGGATCATCGGCCCGAACGGCGCCGGGAAGACGACCCTTTTTCGGATGATCACCGGCCAGGAAAATCCCGACTCGGGTACGATCCGGATTGCCGATACGGTCAAGCTGGCGTATGTGGACCAGAGCCGCGACGTCCTGAACCCGGAGAAGTCGATCTGGGAGGTGATATCCGAGGGACGGGATATCGTCCTGCTCGGAAACCGCGAGATGAACTCCCGGGCTTATGTCTCCCGCTTCAACTTTTCGGGAACCGACCAGCAGAAGAAGGTAAGCCAGATCTCCGGAGGTGAGCGGAACCGCGTCCATCTCGCCCGGATGCTCAAGGAGGGGGCAAACGTCCTGCTCCTCGACGAGCCGACCAACGACCTCGACGTGAACACGATGCGCGCCCTCGAGGAGGCGCTGGAGAACTTCGCCGGCTGCGCGGTCGTCATAAGCCACGACCGCTGGTTCCTGGACCGGATCGCCACGCACATCCTGGCCTTCGAGGGGGAAAGTTCAACCGTCTGGTTTGAGGGGAACTACTCCGAATACGAGGCGGACCGGAAGGCGCGACTGGGCGCCGCGGCGAGCCAGCCGCACCGGATCAAGTACCGCCAGTTGACGAGGATCTGACTTTAAGGGACTGCCTTTATCATTGGAAGATTGGGAGTAGGATTCAACCAACAGGTTAGACTTGACGCTCTCGAAAAAAGGCTTAAAAGCCTTGAATTGGGGACGGCTTCGTAAAAAGTCCGCAGGCAAGGCGCGCGAATCATGAGGAATGAGGCGTACTGTGGCGTACGCCGCAATGACGAAGGATGAAGCGCAACGCAGCATCCGGACTTTTTACGAAGCCGTCAGACTTTAGGCCCGATAAAACCGGAGGGGGTACATGATTATGCCAAAATATCTTGAAGTATTTTCGGATTATAGGGGATGAATTCCACGCCGCCGTCTTTCGAGCCTATTTTGTGGATGGCAAAAATATCGCTAAAACTAATGCACTGGCGGGGTTGGTAAAAGCGGTGGGGCTTCCCGAAAAGGAAGCCAGAGAAGCCATGCAAAAGAGAACCTTTAAGGAGGCTGTCGATTCCGATTGGGACCTTGCTTATCAAATGGGAATATCGTCAGTTCCAACCTTTGTGCTCGATCACGAGGCAGTGGTCGGGGCTCAGCCCTACGAGGTCTTGGAACAATTTCTGCTGGACAACGGGGTTAAAAGAAAAGGAAGCACAAGGCTATCTCATAAAGAAAAAGATTCCGTGGTAAGATCGTTAATAACTCCTCTTCATTTTGAGAATAGGTAATGTAAATTCTTTCGATCCGGAGCATTCTCAGCTCCTTCGGGCGGCGGCCTCCAGCTCGCGCTTCTTGATCACGATGAGGATCGCCATGAGGGCGGCCTGCGTCATCCCGGGAATCCGTTCGGCTTGGCCGACCGTGGCCGGCTCCACACGGGAGAGCTTCGCCTTGAGTTCGTTTGAAAGGCCGGGAACGGCGGCGTAATCGAAGCGCGCCGGAATTTTCATCCCTTCGAGTTCCTTCATCTTCTGGACGGACTCCTGCTGCCGCAGGATGTATCCTTCGTACTTCGCCTCGATCTCGATCTGCTTTTTGACCGCCTGGTCGGTCACGGCCTCCCAGCCGGCAAAGCGAGAGAGGTCGTCGTAACCAAGCTCGCTCCGCTTCAGGAGCTGGAAGAGGGTCACCGGGTTTTTAAGCGGCGGTGTGTTCAGCTCCGCAAGCGTCCGGTTGGTTTCCTCCACCGGAAAGATCCGGACGGAGGTGAGTCGCCGGATGCCGCTCTCCACCTGGCAGACCTTTTCCTGCAGGCGCGCATGCTGCTCATCCGTGATCAGGCCGAGCTCGCGGCCCTTCCCCATGAGGCGGATCGTGGCGTTGTCCTCCCGGAGGATCAGCCGGTACTCGGCGCGGGAGGTGAACATCCGGTAGGGCTCGTCGACACCGCGTGTCACGAGGTCGTCCACCATCACCCCCATGTAGGCTTCCGACCGGTCCAGGAAGAAGGGGGGCCTCCCCTGGACCGCCAGGGCGGCGTTCACCCCCGCCCAGAGACCCTGCGCCGCCGCCTCCTCGTACCCGGAGGTCCCGTTGATCTGCCCGGCGAGGTAGAGTCCGGCGACCCGCTTCGTCTCCAGGGTGAGGCGGAGTTGCGTGGGCTGGACGAAGTCGTATTCGATCGCGTAGGCCAGGCGCATGATCTCCGCCTGCTCAAGCCCCGGAACGCTATGGACTATCCTTTCCTGGAGTTCCGGCGGAAGAGAATTCCCCAATCCTTTCGCGTAGATCTCCTCAGTGTCCAGCCCTTCCCGCTCGAGGACGACGGGGTGGCTCTCCTTGTCGGTGAAACGCATCACCTTGTCTTCGAGGGAGGGACAGTAACGGGCGCCGACCCCTTTGATGACCCCGGCATAGAGGGGGGAGAAACGGATGTTCTCGCGGATGAGACGGTGGGTCTCTTCCCTCGTCGCCGTAAAGAAGGAGGGAAGGCGCTCCTCGCGCAATCTTTCCGTGGTGAAGGAGAAGGGTTCCGGATTGGGATCGCTGTCCTGACGGACGAGGCGGGCAAAGTCGATCGTGGAGGCGCGCAGGCGCGGTGGTGTTCCCGTCTTCATCCGCCCCATCTCGAAACCGAGCGCCCGGAGCGAGGCGGCCAGTTCCAGGGAGGCGATTTCGCCGGCCCGGCCCGCCGGCCAGCGAACGTCGCCGATGTGGATGAGGCCGCCGAGGAAGGTTCCCGTGGTGACGACCACCGCCCGCCCGGAGTGAAAGACGCCTGTCTGATCGACCACGCCGCAGATCCGCCCGTCTTCGACGACGAGCTTCTCCACCAGGCCCTGATAGAGATGGAGGCGTTCCTCCTTCTCCACGACCGACTTCATGGCAAGGCGGTATAGCTGCTTGTCGCACTGGAAGCGGGTAGACTGGACGGCCGGGCCTTTGGAAGCGTTCAGGAGGCGGAAATGGACGGCGGATTTGTCGGCTGTCCGCCCCATCTGCCCGCCCAGGGCGTCGAGTTCCTTGACGAGCTGGCTCTTGGCGAGGCCGCCGATCGCGGGGTTGCAGGACATCAGCGCAATGGCGTCGAGGTTTATGTTGAACAGGAGCGTCTCACAACCCATCCGCGCTGCCGCGAGGGCCGCTTCGCAGCCCGCATGGCCCCCCCCGACGACGATGACGTCATATTTCCTGTTCATACAAAAAAAGGGGACAGATTTATTTTTTCCACTTTTCTCGGTCTTCCCGGCCCGCGAAATTCCACCCGTCTTTCGATTTTCTTTTCGATTTCGTCCACAAATCGGGGGCTGCCGGTCAACTGTCCCCGTTGGAGCGATTTACGGATCAACTCCCATTCTTCCGCCGCAATGGTTTCTTTTACCCATGCTGCATAGCTTTCTGCCCGTTTTTTCTCACTGTCGGCAAGGCCAAGGTAGCAGGGATCATAATCCAGCAATTCTTCTTTACGGTTGCCGATTTT
The DNA here is from genome assembly GCA_018819165.1 of Pseudomonadota bacterium. Classification (GTDB taxonomy): domain Bacteria; phylum Desulfobacterota; class Syntrophia; order Syntrophales; family UBA5619; genus JAKAFS01. Next base: position 283 of record JAHJQP010000152.1, on the reverse strand, counting down.
GACGCCGTAACTGGACCATCGGTAGTCAACGGGATCCGCAACGATTCCCGCCCGCACCGGATTAAGCTCCACATATCGGCAACAGGCCAGAAGATACTCGTCGGTACTGATCGGGCTTGATTTGAAACGCCCTTCCCATAAGCTTCCCGTCCGTCTTTCAAGCCTGTTCACATGCCTTGTATGCCGTCCGGCCACCCGTTTCATGAGGCAGCCGAGGTTCCGTTCATCTTCTCCCGGATCAATGATCAGGTGCACGTGGTTCCTCATCAGGCAATACGCATAT
>JAHJQP010000151.1 GCA_018819165.1 Pseudomonadota bacterium | reverse complement strand
TTTGAAACGTTCACAAACCTGGCAAAAGAGGGAAACCTGATCCCGGTTTTTAGGGAGATCCTTGCCGATATAGAAACCCCCGTCACGGCCCTCATGAAACTGGCCGGCCGCCCCCATCTTTTCCTGCTGGAAAGCGTGGAGGGGGGCGAGAAATGGGGGCGGTACAGCTTTCTCGGGGCGGACCTGCGGGCGACCTTCCGCGTGCGGGATGACGAGGTCGTCATCGAGGAAAACGGTGCGGTGCAACGGCGCCCTCACGGGGGAGATCCCCTGCGTATTCTGAAGGAGCTTCTCGGCCGTTACCGACCCGTCCCCGGGGAGGGTCTGCCGCGTTTTTTCGGGGGCGCAGTGGGGTTTCTCGGCTACGAGATGGTCCGCTACTTCGAAAAGCTCCCCACGGGAGCAGGCGGGTGCATTCAAACCGACGATGCCGTCTTTCTCATCACCGACACGCTCGTCATCTTCGACAACGTACGCCACACACTTAAGGTCGTCGCCTGCGCCTTCACTGAGGGCGAAGAAGACTTGCTGCCGGTCTACGAAGAGGCTCTCCGCAGGATCGACGCGCTGACCGACCTTCTGAGGGCCACCCGGCCCGAAAAAACGGTCGCTGCCGGGCCGAAAGCTTCCCCCCCTTTCCGGCCCGACATGACGCCGGATGCATTCAAGGACCTGGTTGGAAAGGCCAAGGAGTACATCGTCGCGGGGGATGTGATCCAGGTGGTCATCTCCCAGCGGTTTCAGAGGGATTCCGCGGCGGACCCGGTCGATCTCTACCGGGCACTCCGCCACGTCAACCCCTCGCCCTACCTGTTCTTTCTCAAATTTGATGACATGCACCTCATCGGCTCCTCGCCCGAGGTGATGGTCCGCCTCGAAGAGGGGATCGCGGAGCTCAAGCCCATCGCCGGGACGAGGCGGAGGGGAAAAAACGAGCAGGAGGACCGGCGGCTCGCCGACGAGTTGCTGGGGGACCCCAAGGAGAGGGCGGAGCACGTCATGCTCGTCGACCTGGGCAGGAACGACCTCGGGCGAATCGCCCGGATCGGAAGCGTCCAGGTGGGCCAGCTGATGGCGGTGGAGCGCTACTCCCACGTCATGCACCTCGTCTCTGACATCCAGGCGCAGCTCGCACCGGAAAAGGATTGCTTTGACGTCCTCAAGGCGACCTTCCCTGCGGGGACCCTGACCGGGGCGCCGAAGGTCCGGGCGATGGAGATCATAGCGGAACTGGAGCCCGCCCGCCGGGGACCCTACGGCGGCGCCGTGGGCTACTTCAGCTTCAACGGCAATATGGATTTCTGTATCACTATCCGGACGATGCTGCTTAAGGACGGGAAGATCTTCCTCCAGGCCGGCGCCGGCATCGTGGCCGACTCCGACCCGGAGACGGAGTACAGGGAAACGCTCGGCAAGGCGGAGGGGATGGTCCAGGCCGTCCGCCTCGCCGAAGCGGGATTTGAGCTATGAAGACTTCATATTATGATGCATCTGCCATGGCGAACAAAGCAGGAGGAAAACGATGATTCTGATGATCGACAACTACGATTCCTTTACCTACAACCTGGTCCAGTATCTGGGCCAGCTCGGCGAGGAGGTGTACGTCCGCCGGAACGACGAGATCACCCTAACGGAGATCGAAGACATGAAACCGGAGGCGATCTTCCTCTCTCCCGGCCCCTGTTCGCCTCAGGAAGCGGGGATCACCGTCGAAATCGTCCGTGCGTTCCACAAAGGCATCCCTATCCTGGGGGTCTGCCTCGGTCACCAGGCCATCGCCAGCGCCTTCGGCGCCCGGGTGATCCGGGCGGGGAGGATCATGCACGGCAAGACCTCCCCGATTCTCAACGACGGGCGGACGATCTTCGAGGGTCTTGCCAGCCCCTTTCCGGCGGGTCGTTACCACTCTCTGATCGTGGAGAGGGAAACCCTCCCCGACTGCCTGGAAATCAGCGCGGAGACCGCTGAAGGAGAGATCATGGGGCTCCGGCACCGGAGATGGCCGGTGGAGGGAATCCAGTTCCATCCGGAATCGATCCTGACGCCGGGCGGAAAACGGATTATCAAGAATTTTCTCAAACTGCTCGACAGGAAAAGGGGGTGCGACTCATGATCAGGGAAGGGATTGCCAAGGCAGTCCGCGGGGAGGACCTGCGGGAAGCGGAGATGATGGCCGTCATGACGGAGGTGATGGAGGGCGCGGCGACGCCCGCCCAGATCGCCGCCTTCATGACCGCGCTCAGGATAAAGGGGGAAACGGTGGAGGAGGTGACGGGGGCGGCCCGCATCATGCGGCAGAAGGCGACGCGGATCGACGCCCGGTCATCCGTCGTCGTGGACACCTGCGGGACGGGCGGGGACGGGAGCAACACCTTCAACATTTCCACCACGACGGCCTTCGTTGTCGCGGCGGCCGGCTTCACCGTGGCGAAGCACGGCAACCGGGCGGTTTCCAGCGGCTGTGGTAGCGCGGATGTCCTGGAGGCCCTCGGCGTCAAGATCGACGCAGCCCCGGAGATCGTGGAGGAGTGCCTCCAGGAGATCGGCATCGGCTTCCTCTTCGCCCCCCGGCTCCACAGTGCGATGAAGTACGCGATCGGGCCCCGCCGGGAGATCGGCATCCGGACGATCTTCAACATGCTGGGGCCTTTGACGAACCCCGCCGGAGCGACCTCCCAACTCATCGGGGTCTACGACCCGCGGCTCACGGAGATGTTTGCCGGGGTTCTGAAGAATCTGGGGACGAAACGGGCCTTCGTCGTCCACGGCGCCGACGGCCTCGACGAAGCGACCGTCACGGGGGAGACCCGGGTCTCCGAACTGAAGGAGGGGCTGATCACGACTTACAATATAGATCCCCTGGATCTTTTCGGAGAGACCTACCAGGCTTCCGACCTCCGTGGCGGGGACGCCGAGACTAACGCCCGGATCACGACGGAGGTCCTGACCGGCCGGCAGGGGGCCGGCCGGCAGATCGTCATTCTAAACGCAGCCCTCGCCATAGTGGCCGGGGGAAAGGCGGGGACAATCCTGGAGGGGATCGCCCTGGCGCAGGGCTGCATCGACAGCGGCGCCGCCCTGAAGAAACTCCAGGCGCTAATCGAGAGGAGCCACAGTTGACGGCTTCGCAAGGCATAAAGACGCACAAAGCGATACTGGACAGGATTGTAGAAGTCAAGCGCCGGGAGGTGGCCCAAAGGAAGGAAGCTACCACCCTCGCCGCGCTGGAGGCAGCCGGCAGGGAAATGCCCCTGACCCGCGACTTCCGGAAGGCGCTCGACGTCGGGGGCTGCGCGATCATCGCCGAGGTAAAAAGGCGCTCCCCCTCCCGGGGGGTGCTCAGGGAGGATTTCGACCCCGTCCTGATCGCCCGGGAATATGAAAGACACGGAGCGGCGGCCGTCTCCGTCCTCACGGACGAGACCTTCTTCGGGGGGAGCAGGGAGGATCTTTCCGCCGTAAAAGGCGCCGTCTCCCTGCCGGTCCTCCGGAAGGAGTTCATCATCGATCCCTGGCAGATCCACGAAACGCGGGCGATCGGCGCCGACGCCCTCCTGTTCATCGCGGCCATCCTCACGGAGGGAGAGCTCCGCAACTATCTGGCCCTGGCCGCCTCCCTCGGCCTCGCCTCCCTGGTGGAGGTCCACGACCGCACGGAGCTGGAAACGGCCCTCCTTTCCGGAGCGGAAATCATCGGGATCAACAACCGGGACCTGAGGACCTTTGTGACGGATCTCCGGACATCCCTGGATCTCGCGCCCCTCATCCCGTCGGACCGGATCGCAGTCAGCGAAAGCGGGATCCGTTCACGCCGGGAGATCGAGATCCTCATGCAGGCGGGGATCGGGGCCTTTCTGATCGGCGAGGCGCTCGTCGCGGCCCCGGAGATCGGGGCAATACTGAGGGGGTTCCTGGGAAGATGACGGAGATCAAGATCTGCGGAATCACGCGCCTCGAGGACGCCCTCTGCGCCGCCGACTGCGGGACCGACGCCGTGGGGTTCATCTTCCATAAGGCAAGCCCCCGGTACATCGCGCCGGAGAGCGCAAGGGCCGTCATCGCGGCCCTCCCCCGCGGCACCGTGACGGTGGGCGTCTTCGTCAACCGCGAGGCGGACGAGGTGGAAAGGACCGCCGCCCTCTGCGGCCTCGACCTGATCCAGCTTCACGGCGACGAATCCCCCGAATACTGCCGCCGGTTCCCGCATGAACGGGTCATCAAGGCCGTCTTTCCCCGAACGCCCGAAGATCTGCGGTCGCTTGTGGCCTACGAAGTCCGGGCCTTTCTCGCGGATGCCCGGGATGCCGGCCGCTACGGGGGGACGGGGAAGCGGTCCGACTGGGAACTGGCCGCAAAACTCAGGGAGTCGCACCCCCTGATCCTCGCCGGCGGTCTCGACGCGGGGAACATCGCGGAGGCCCTGGCCGCCGTCTCACCCCACGCCGTGGACATCAACAGCGGCTGCGAGCGGGCGCCGGGGATCAAGGATCACGACCGGATGCGGCGGATCATAGGGATGATCCGCGGGGCGGGCCCTCCCGGGCCAAGAGTCATCTTTTGGAAAGGAAAAACGCAATCATGATACGGACACAACCGGACAGACGCGGCCATTTCGGGATCTTCGGGGGACGCTACGCCGCGGAGACCCTGATGCCCGCCCTCCTGGAACTGGAGACGGCCTATCGCGCGGCCCGGAGGGACGCCTCTTTCAAAAAGGAGTTCTCCTTTTATCTCCATGAGTACGCGGGGCGGGAGACGCCCCTCTACGAAGCGCGTAGGCTCACGGAGACCCTCGGCGGCGCGAAGATCTACCTGAAGCGGGAGGACATGAACCACACGGGCTCGCACAAGATCAACAACACCCTGGGTCAGGTCCTGCTTGCCCGGCGGATGGGGAAGAAAAAGGTGATCGCCGAGACCGGGGCGGGCCAGCACGGCGTGGCGACCGCGACGGCGGCGGCCCTCTTCGGCATGGAGTGCCGGATCTTCATGGGCGAAGAGGACATCCGGCGGCAGGCCCATAATGTCTTCCGGATGAAAATCCTCGGCGCGGAGGTCACCCCCGTAGACGCCGGGACGGCGACCCTCAAGGATGCGATGAACGAGGCGATGCGCGACTGGGTCTCCTCGGTGCGCGACACCTTCTATGTCATCGGCACAACGGCCGGCCCCCATCCCTACCCTGTCATGGTCCGCGATTTCCAGAGCGTCATCGGCCGGGAGGCGAGGCGGCAGATTCTGAAGAAGGAAGGGCGGCTCCCCGATCTCCTCATCGCCTGCGTGGGCGGGGGAAGCAACGCCCTCGGTCTTTTTTACCCCTTCCTTGCCGATCCCGCGGTGGCGATGACCGGCGTCGAGGCGGCGGGGAAAGGGCTCGACACGGCGCTCCATGCGGCGAGCATCACGGCGGGGCGGGTCGGCGTCCTCCACGGGAACAAGACCTACCTTCTCCAGGACGAGCACGGCCAGGTCCGCGACGCCTACGCCATCGCCGCCGGCCTCGACTATCCCGGCGTGGGTCCGGAACACGCCTGGCTCCACGCCACCGGGCGCGCCCGCTACGTCTCCGTCACGGACGAGGAGGCGGTAGAAGCCTTCGTCGCCCTCTCCCGCCAGGAGGGAATCACCCCCGCGCTGGAGAGCGCCCATGCCGTGGCCTGGGCCATGAAGACGGCGCCCGCCATGGCAAAGGACAAGATTGCAATCATCAACCTCTCCGGCCGGGGCGACAAGGATGCGGAGACCATCGCCGAGAGCAGGGAGGAAAAAGAATAATGGGACGGATCGAAGAGAGATTCACGGCATTGAAAAAAGAGGGCCGTAAGACGTTCGTTGCCTACTTGACGGCGGGCGATCCCGATCTGGAAACAACCGCGCGGCTGATCCCGGCACTGGAGGCCGCCGGGGTGGACATCATCGAAATCGGCGTCCCTTTCTCCGATCCGACGGCGGACGGCCCCGTCATCCAGGCCGCCTCTCAGCGCGCCCTCAAGCGGGGGGCCACCCTGGCGAAGATCCTCGCGATGACCGCCTCCCTTCGCCGGACGAGCGGAATCCCGATCGTCCTGTTCGGCTACTATAACCCGATCCTCAGCTACGGGCCGGAAAAGTTCGCGGGGGAGGCGGCTGCCTCAGGCGTGGACGGCATCCTTGTCGTCGACCTCCCCCCCGAGGAGGCGGATGAGCTCCGTTGCTACACGGACCCGGCGGGACTGGCATTCATCACGCTCATCGCCCCGACGACCGATCCAGTGCGGGCCCGGAAGATCCTCCGGAGGGCGACTGGATTCGTCTACTACATCTCCGTCACCGGCGTCACGGGGACGGCCGCCCCCCGGGCAGATGACGTCCGGAGCGATGTGGAACGGCTCAAGAGGATGACGGCGCTTCCCGTTGCCGTCGGCTTCGGCATCTCCACCCCCGGTCAGGCGGCAGCCATCGCTCCCTTGTCCGACGGCATCGTCGTCGGGAGCGCCCTGGTCCGCCTGATCGGCGAGAAGGGCACAAGCGACGACCTCGTACCGGCAGCAACCTCCTTTGCGGGAGAGATCCGCCGGGCGATCGACGCCGCCTGCCCGAGTCAGGGGAAAAAGTAAAGCGGTGCAGTCCCCTCCTCTCCTTAGACCGTAGCGCCCGGAGGTACGCAAGCTAAGATCCGCTGCACTGGTGACGGCGTCGCACGGTCCCGGCAACGCTAGATTTTCACTTCGCTGATCTGAATCGTGGGCTGGATGTCCGTGTAGTTTGGGATATCTGCCATGATCTCCTTGGTGTTGGGCCCGAAGGCGCCCTGAAACGCACCCACTGAATCGAAATACAGGTGGCCCATGGCGACATAGGTTGCCCGGGATCCGGGCGCTCCGCCGCCAATGCCTTGTTCCACGGCGACACCCTTGAGTGCCGCCCCAAGCTTTTTTTGGACCATGGGGATGTGACTACTGCAGTAGTAGTCCATGTCGAACCTGCTGCCTTCGTTGTTCGGATAGAATACGCTAACCTTGATCATTGCTCCTTCCTCCTTCTCTTACATCCTTCCTGGTGCCGGGACCGTACACCCACCGTTTTCCGTTATTTACCGCGACGCCAAACCCGCAAATTCCCCTGCGATCAGCCGAAAAGCTGAATTACTGAATCACTTTATACTTAGCTTGTCAATGAGTTTAAGGTGGATCAGCGCATCTTGACGAGGGGGGGAAGTTTTCCGGCAAGTCCCACATGGCCATTCTTGACGATCATCACGCCGCTGACGCCATCTACGGAAACCATTTTATTTAAAGCCGGCTCCACATCGGCGACGGTCTTGACAAGATTGGCGGCCTGGGTGGCCGCGGCGTCCGCCAAGGCGGCGTCTTTGGCGACCACGGTGGCCAGATCGCATTGGCCAAAGCTCAGCGAGTGGCCCATTTTCCCCGAGGACGAACAGATGGAGAGGGGGGTGTCGCACGCCTGGAGGGAAAACGCCAGTCTGCCGATTTTCCCCGAACCGCCCGGATAGAGACCGATGATCACCGGTTCGGCGGTTTGCAGGTAGATGTCGCCGCCATTGTCCACGATCGCCTCTGCGGCGCCGGCCTGGAGACCGGCCTCGACCGCGAGCTGGGCCATCGCGCCGGCGACGGCAGCCATCGGTCCGACGCCGACGATCTTCGCCGCGCGGGCCATTCGCCGCGCGACCTCGGGCGCATCGGCTTTGACTGCAAGCGGTACGAGAGAATGTTGAAAATGGGGGTCCCGCCGGATATAGTCCTCCAGAATCGCCCGTTGCCGGACGATCTCCTGCGTGACGGCTTCAAACGGTTCGCAGCAGATGCGGAAGACGGCTTCTTTATGGATGAACGTTCTGTAAACCCGTTTGCGGTTCATGGGCTGCCGGAGCGGACTTTGCGAAGCGTGTCCTTAGAATGCCGATGTGCATGCGCCGAAGGGACAGATGCGGATGCACGCCAGACACTCGATGCATTCGGATTCGTTGTAGGCGACCTTTCGGGTGGCGCAGTCAGAGATTTTTAGCGCCCCGGGAGGACAGTATGGGATGCAGTAGCCGCAATGGGAGCAGCGTTCCTCGTCGAGCGCGACCCCCTTCCCGGAATAATTGACCGTGACGTTGAAGGTTTTGACAAAGTCGATCGCGCCCTGGATCGCCTGTTCCGTGCCGGTGACGTCCAGCACGAGGTACCCTTCCTCTTCCGGCGTGACCTTGGCACGGTAGATATTGACGATGAGGTGATGATCTTTGACCAGGTGGTATACGATCGGCTTGTCACATTCGCATCTGGGAAAGTAGAACATCAGTTTTTTGGTCACGGTATCGTCGTTCATCGGGGCGGCTCCCTCTTGACAAGCGGTTTCATTTTCGTGTCCCTGCGGAGAGGGGTGATCGGGGCGGCAAGCAGAAATTCCCCGCGCCGGATCTCATCCGCCAACAGATTGGCAACTTCCAATGCCTTATAGTACGAAGACAACGAGCCTACCTCCACCGTCTCGTCATGGACCTGGATCTGGCCGGTGCGCAATTGCTCGTAGTTGACGTGACAGATGACGTTGCCGGTATTTTGTGGATAATCGGAGCCGTAGTCAACCACCGGGGCCAGAATATCCCGGTCGCGCACACAGGTTCGCCTCAGGACTTCTTCATTGAGGATGGGAATGGGGATTCCTATACCCAGCGCCAGCGAGACCCCATACCCGCTGAAACTGACACCCCGCACGAACTCCTTGCGCATCTGCTTCATGTCGCCCGTCAGCGCCAGCGTTCCCGATCCGCCGGTCGGCACGCCGTCCGGGGTTCTGCCGACGCCGCCGGCGTGTTGCGTTCCCTCCGCGTACACATGTCCGTGCGCTCCGGCCAGCCAGACGCGTGTGCCTACGCCGATGGTTTCGTAGTAAGGGTCGTTGAGCAGAGGCGACAGTTGGCCCGCAGAGCAGTAATTTCCGTTTTTCTGATGGGGATCAAGTCTGCCCATGTAGGTGTAGATCGTTCGGTCTGAGCGGTTGATTGCCACATTGTAGTTCTGATAGCAGTTTCGCGGATTGACCATGATCGCCTGATTCAGGTCGTCGATGGTGAAGTAGGTCCGGATCTCCCTGAGCGGATAACAGTCCGTGCCGTAGGAGAGGGCGAAAAGCTGGAGCGTTTTCCCCGCCACGAGATCCTCGATCACGTGACCGCCGCCATACCTGAACTCGCCGGGAGGATACATATTGGCCGGATCTCCGTGGCGGAGCTCCGTGCACCCCAGGTAGACGTCCACGGCGGCGAGGCCCGTATAAACCAGGACATCGGCGATCCATGCCTCGGACATGCGGATCCTCGGCTTGGAATGTCCGAAGTTCAGAAAGCAGCCGGACGAACACATCGGCCCGAAGGTTGCGGTGGTAACGATGTCCACCTCTTTGGCCGCCGCTTCGAGCCCCTTCTTGTCGACATAATCCATGATCTCATCGGCCGTTAAAACCACGGCCTTCCCGGATGCGATGCGATCGTTGATCTGTTCGTAGGTTTTCATAATGTCATTTCCCGCCGGAGGATAGGATCGTTGAGACATTTTACGCGTATCTCGCACATATCTTGATTTTTTGTCAAGCAATTGAAGCATCGGCTCCAAGGCTTTGATGGCTCGGCACGCAGCGTCCAAGCCATCGGAAAATTGAGCGGGAGCCCGTAGTATGCGCGATCCGCTGCATGGCTTGGTTACCCGCCTTATCGGTTTTTCAAATACTGTTTCAAGTCCCGATAATAATTTTCATGGGGGCCGATCATAAGAAGTTCCAAATCCTCACCAACTTTTCGATATGCAAGCAGGTACTGCGTTGTTTTAAGCTTAAACTTGTGAATAAATACTCCCCGCAGGTCGCCTTTCTTTTCCTCCCCAACGCTTGGATCATCGGCAATGCTTCTTATTTCCCGATCCAAGGAGTCCTTCTCCGGCTTCGACATCTTCTTTACTTTTTTCTCAAACGACCTTGACTGGTAAATTCTCATAAGGCTCTATCCAAACGTGTATTCGGTCTTCCCGCCCTGATCTAACTCGTCCAGCCCAATCAAGATTTCTTTAATGAGGGAATATGGTAAATCCGGATTCTCTTCGGCACATTTGCCCATGCGTGCCCAATGTTCAATCTGACCGGCCAAAGACCTATGGTCAATCCGTCCATATTTTTTTGCCTCATCTACAAGTTCTTCGGATATTCTTACTGCTGTGGCCATAATTGTTCCTCCGGATATCTTTGTTGCAACATGATATCATTATACATCTAAAGATTGCATACTGCAACAAAAAATTGCAATATCATTCTGTAGGTAACGCAGAGCTAACCGGCACGCAGCTTTTTCGCCGATTCGCAGCACGGCATGGTCATGTGATTCTGTCATGGCCTTCTTCGTTTGGGAAGACTGAATCAATTATTGCCTTCACCTCGTCGAGCCACTGCCTTCGTTGCGCTTCTGTGCTGGTAACAACAGTGCTGAACGTTCGGCGGTGGAAGATATTGACGCCGCAGAGACCAAAAACGCAATTCTTCCAGATCGTTTCAAGTGGGTCCCCAAAAACGCTCTTTTCTCTTTCCGGTTCAGTATTCAATGTATTGATAACGATGGCGGCCTTGGCGCGGAGTAATCCCTCGGGTATGCCCTCACCTGAATCTCCTTCCAGAAACTCGTACGCAATTCCGGGACGAATCACTCTATCGATCCAGCCTTTGAGTATGGCCGGGGGTTGGCCCCACCAGTTGGGGTGAACGATTATGATCCCCTCGGCTTCCCTTATTTCCTTGCAATGCTCCCTGATTATCTGCGGCAGAGAAGCGTCTTGAGGGATCTCCTTCCCGATAAGTAATGGATCGAAGTCTTCACTATACAGGTCATGGAAGAAAACGCCATGCCCGTTGTTCTCGAGCTGTTCGACCACGGTTTGCGCAATCGCATGGTTGAAGCTGCTACGATCGGGATGAGCGAGAATGACTGATATGTTCATGGTCGCTAATGCTTCTCCAATGTTTTCACAACGGTTAAGCTGAGAGGCGCGCGGTTTTTTT
>JAHJQP010000150.1 GCA_018819165.1 Pseudomonadota bacterium | reverse complement strand
GCCAGAGGCGGAGGCTTCTGGACTATGTGAAGAACAAGGACGTGGAACGTTACCGAAGTGTGATTCAGCGTTTAGGGCTCAGGAAGTAACCTGAGCGCAGGGTGCGGGGTGTCGATCAGGAGTAGGAAGTAAGGAGTAAGGAGTGCGGAGTAGGCAAAGCGCCCCACTTCTTAACGCCTTACTCCTTACGTCTTACTCCTTCCATGCCCCGCACTGGAATTAAAAAAATCGAGAGGAAAATATGAGTAAACTATTCAATGAAGATTTTGCGGGGAGGAGTATCTCCCTCAAGACGGACTATGTCGCGGGTCAGGCGGACGGCGCCGTCCTTGTGAAATACGGGGATACGGTGGTTCTGGTCACCGCTGTTTCCTTAAAGACGATACGGGAAGGGGTCGATTTTCTGCCCCTGACCGTGGATTATCAGGAAATGACCTTTGCCGCCGGGAAGATCCCCGGTGGTTTCTTCAAGAGGGAGGGCCGTCCCAACGAGAAGGAGATCCTGACCTCGCGGATCATCGACCGCTCCATCAGGCCTCTGTTTCCGAAGAAATATTTCCACGAGACCCAGATCGTGGCGTCGGTCCTTTCCGTGGACGACGAGAACGACTCCGATGTGGCGGCGATGCTCGCCGCGTCAGCCGCGCTTGAGATCTCGGATATCCCCTTCAAGGGACCGATTGCCGGGGTCCGGGTCGGTCGCGTGGATGCCGCCTTTGTCTGCAATCCCTCGGTAGCGGTTCAGGAAAAAAGCGATATCAATCTCTTTTTAGTGGGACGGAAGATCGTCCCCGGCACGGAGGGAAGGCCTTACGACGTCAACCTGGTCATGATGGAAGGCGGGTCGAATGAGGTCGGCGAGGATGTGATCGTCGACGCCATCAATTTCGGTCTTGAGGCGATGCGGCCGATGATCGAACTGCAGGACCGCATGCGTCAGGAGACGGGAAAGACCAAGCGGGTCGTGGAGATTCCGGCCGTTGACGAGTCCCTCGTGGCGAAGGTGTCCGATGCGGCGCTGCCGGGCCTGAAAGAGGGTTACGGCATGCCGCGCAAGTTAGAGCGTTACGCGAAGCTGGATCAGGTCCGAAAAGACGTCGTCAAGACGCTCACGGCCGATGATTCTTCCCTCAAGCCCAAGATTCTCGGGATCATCGAGGAGTTGGAAAGGGGCATCCTCCGGGAGATGATCCTCCGTGAGAACAGAAGAATCGATGGCCGTTCCAATACGGAAATCCGTCCGATCAGCTCCGAGATCGGGCTCCTGCCGCGCGCCCATGGGTCGGCCCTGTTCAACCGGGGCGAGACCCAGGCCCTGGTAACCGTGACCCTGGGGACCTCCCATGACGAGCAGCGGATGGATTACATCGCCGGGGAGGAGAGGCGCTCCTTCCTCCTCCACTACAATTTTCCGCCCTACTGCGTTGGTGAGGCCAAACCTCTCCGGAACCCGGGAAGACGGGAGATCGGCCATGGCGGCCTGTCTCGAAGGGCCCTCCTTCCCGTCCTGCCGCCCAAGGAGGAGTTCCCCTATACGATCCGGATCGTCTCCGAGATCCTGTCGTCCAACGGATCCTCTTCGATGGCCACTGTCTGCGGCGGATGCCTCTCCCTGATGGACGCCGGGGTGCCGATCCGGGATACGGTCGCCGGGATTGCCATGGGGCTGCTGAAGGAAGGCGACCAGGTGGTCATCCTCTCCGATATCCTCGGAGACGAGGACCACGCCGGCGACATGGATTTCAAGGTCTGCGGGACTGAAAAGGGTGTGACCTCCATGCAGATGGACATCAAGATCGACAACCTGACCGGTGACATCCTGAAGAAAGCCCTGAACCAGGCCCGCGAGGGACGGCTCTTCATCATCGGTAAGTTGCGTGAGACCATAGCCAGGCCGCGTCCGGACATCTCCGTTTATGCCCCGCGGATCACCACCGTCAAAGTGAGACCGGATAAGGTGCGCGACGTGATCGGTTCCGGCGGCAAGAACATCCGCCAGATCGTGGCGGAGACGGGCGTCGAGATCAACGTGGAGGATGACGGCACGGTGACCATCGCCTCCAGCGACGCGGAAGCCGCTGCCCGGGCCGTGGCCATGGTGAAGTGGCTGACCGAGGACGCGGAGGTCGGCAAGATCTACAAGGGCACGGTCAAGAAGATCGTGGATTTCGGCGCCTTCGTCGAGATCCTGCCCGGAACGGAGGGTCTTCTGCACATCTCGCAGCTTGCCCGTGAGCGGGTGAACAAGGTCACCGACATTCTCCAGGAGGGGGACGAGGTGATGGTCAAGGTGCTGGAGATGGACAAGCAGGGTAAGATCCGTCTCAGCAGGAAGGAAGCACTGGGAGCCGATGGTCAGTAAGACCATTCTGGATAACGGCATCCGGGTCATATCCGAGGAGATCGACCATGTCCGGTCGGTCTCCATCGGAGCCTGGGTCGAAGGCGGTTCCCGCCATGAAAACGGCCTGAACAACGGGGCTGCCCATTTCATCGAACACATGCTGTTCAAAGGCACCGACCGGCGGTCCGCCTTCGATATCGCCTCTGCCATCGATTCTGTAGGCGGTGTGATGAACGCCGCCACAGGGAAAGAACTCACCTCCTTCTACATCAAGATCCCGGATTACCATCTGGAACTGGCCGTCGATCTTCTGGCCGATCTCTTTACCGGTTCGCGATTCGACGAGAAGGACATCGGCCGCGAGAAGTCGGTCATTCTTCAGGAGATCCGGATGGTCGAGGACACCCCCGACGATAAAATCTACGATTTCTTTGAGAGCCTGTTCTGGAGAGGACATCCCCTCGGACTTCCCATTCTTGGGACGAAAGAACGGATCGAAGCCTTCCGCCGCGACGAACTCCTCCATTTCTTCCAGGCCCGCTACCGGGGAAGACATCTCGTTCTCACCGCGGCCGGAAATCTTAAACACAATCGGTTCGTAGATCTCGTCCGGCGGTCCTTCGGATCGCTCCACGGTTCATCCGTTTGCGAGCGCATCGAAGTCCCCGTGGCCAGGCCGGGGAAGGACGTTCTCTGGAAGGAACTGGAACAGGTGCACCTCCTCATCGGCTCTTCAGCGCCCTCGGCTGTCAGCCCGGAGCGTCATGCGGCGTTTCTCCTGAACTCTGTCCTGGGGGGGAGCATGAGTTCGCGGCTGTTTCAGGAGATCCGGGAAAAGAGGGGCCTCGCCTACGAGGTCTACTCCTACCTGACCCCCTATATGGATGCCGGTCTTTTCGGAATCTACCTGGGAACCGGCAGAGACCGGGTCCGGGAGGTGCTGGGCCTTGTCCGGGAGTGCCTGGAGAGGTCCTGTTCCGAACTACTTACGGAGGAAGAGCTGCGGTCGGCCAAGGAACTGATCAAGGGGAATTTCCTCCTCGGCATGGAAAGCACGGACAACCGGATGACGGCACTGGCCAGGAACGAGTTATGTTTCGGAAGGCAGGTGACACCAGAGGAGATCATCGAGCAGATCGAGGCGGTCGGGAGCGAGCAGATCCGCATGCTGGCAGGTAAGATGTTCCGGCCGGAGGCGCTGACGGTTGCGGCGCTCGGTCCTGTGTCCGAAGAGGCATTGGCGTAATGAAGACGGCTACGTAAAAAGTCCGGATGCTGCGTTGCGCTTCATCCTTCGTCATTGCGGCGTACGCCAAAGTACGCCTCACTCCTCAGGATTCGCGCGCCTTGCCTGCGGCCTTTTTACGAAGCCGTCCCATTTTCATCACTTTTAAGACTTTTTACGAGGGCGTAATGAACATTCTCAAACAAAGAAAATTATGATAGAAGAGATCGAAGTGTCCATCAGAAAAATGCCGGGAACGGAAGATCTGCCCCTGCCCCGTTACATGACCGGGCAAGCGGCGGGGATGGATATCATGGCGGCGGTCAGGGAAGAGGTGACGATTCTTCCCGGGGCAAGGACGCTGGTACCAACCGGTGTCGCGGTTGCCCTCCCCGAAGGTTACGAGGCCGAAATCAGGCCCCGGAGCGGGCTCGCCGTTCGCCACGGCGTAACGCTGGTCAACGCCCCCGGTACGATCGACCCGGACTACCGGGGAGAGGTGGGGGTCATTCTGATCAATCACGGCCAGGAGCCCTTCGTCATCCGGCGAGGGGACCGCGTCGCCCAGATGGTGGTGCACCGGGTCTGCCGTGTGGTCTGGGCCGTATGCGGGGAGCTCTCTCCGACGGAGAGGGGCGACGGCGGGTTTGGCCATACGAGATGAATGCCTTGTCTCCCCTCCGTCTCGCCCTGAGGTTCGCGGCGCACTAAAAAATAAATCTTCACAAAATTTCGTCTTGCACTGCTCTTTCTTTTTGTATATAGAGTAATGCGACGTCCTTCTGACGTCTTCACAGCGTTACGGGGTATAGAGAGATGAAGATAGGCAGATATCTCATCGTCCTTGTTTTAATCATGGGAGCCCTGATCACGTTCGGGGACAGGGGGCTCATCGACAACTACCGGATGAAGGAGAAATTGATGTCCCTCAAGAAGAACAATCATGAGATTACCCTCGAAAACATCGCTCTGAAAAAAAACATTACGCTTCTCCGGGATAATCTGTCCTATATTGGGACGGTGGCGAGAAGCGAACTCGGCATGGTTAAAAAAGGGGAGCTGGTTTACCGGAAGGCACAATAAGGATCCCGTTACTGCCGCGGCAGGCGGGGTCAAGACCCTTATCTCAGGATGGTGATCTCATGTTCGACATCAGGGGCTTGTTTTCGGGAGGAAAACAGCTTGCCGGGCTTGACATAGGATCGAGTTGCATCAAGCTGGCTGAGATACAGGATACCCCCAAAGGCCGTATCCTCAGCCGCTTTTCCCTGATGCCCCTGGCCAGGGGAGTCATCGTCGACGGCACCGTGGCGGAGCCGGAAGTCCTGACTGCAACCATCAAAGAACTCCACAAACAGTCCGGCTGCAAGCGGAAGAAGATCGTCACCTCCATATCCGGGACCGCCGTGATCGTGAAGAAGGTCACCTTTACCCAGATTGACGAGGAGGAACTGCGGGATCTCATCCAGGATGAAGGGGGGAAGTATCTGCCCTTCGACAACATGGAGACGGTGTACTACGATTTTCAGATCCTGGGCGAAAACCCTTACAGCCCCAGTCAGATGGACGTCCTCCTCGTGGCGGCCAAGAAGGATATCATCGATGGCTATACGGAGGTTATCCGGGACGCGGGTCTCCTCCCGGTGATCATGGATGTCGATTCCTTTGCCCTCGAAACCATGTACGAGGAAAATTACGACTTCGAAGAGAACGACGTGGCCGTCCTCATCAACATCGGGGCGAGCATGACCAACCTCAATGTGGTGAAGGGCGGGATGTCGATCTTTACCCGGGATTTCACCATCGGCGGCAATTCCATCACCGAGGCGATTGCGGAGAGGCTGGGGATTCCTTTTGAGGAGGCGGAAAAGGCGAAGATCGAGGGGGCCGGGGAAGACGAACCGGCGCGGAGCCTCTTTCGGAAAGGGCTGATCGCCGATGCCGATCCGCTCTGCTCCGAGATCGAGCGTTCCGTCGACTATTTCCGTACCACATTCGGTGCGGAAAATATCAAGAAGATTCTTTTTTCCGGCGGCGGAGCGATGATCCCCGGTATCGCGGAGGACCTGTCCCACCGTCTCAGCATCGAGGCGGAAGTCGTCAATCCCTTCAAGAAAATCCAATTTGCCAAAAACGTCATGGATCAGGAAACGGCGGATCGCATCGGTCCCATGGCCACCGTCAGCGTGGGCCTGGCCTTGCGGAAGACAGGTGACAAATGATCCGAATCAATCTGCTTCCCTATCGGGAAAAGGAAAAGAAGGAGAACATCCAGCGCCAGATCATCATCATCTCCGGTTCCCTGCTGCTCTTTCTTGTGATTCTCATCTCCGGCCACCTCTATCTCGGTATGACTATCAGCGGTCTTGAGAAGAAGATCCGGGAGGCGGATGCCAGGCTTGTCGTTTTGGACAAGAAGGTCGGCGATATCGAGGGTTTCAAGAAGGACAAGAAAGAACTGGAACAGAAACTGGGGGTGATCAACACGCTGGAGGTAAACCGGTTCTTTCCCGTCCGCATGCTGGATGAACTGAACATGGTCGTTCCCTCGAGGGACGTCTGGCTGGACAGGGTCATCGAAACGGGAAAGGATTTGCGTATCGAGGGGGTGGCCAGGGACAACGGCATCCTGGCCCGCTTCATGAAAAACCTGGAAAGGGCCGGCTTTGTTCAGTCCGTCGATCTGGTGGTCTCCAAGGAAAAGGACATTGCCGGCGTAAAGCTGCAGCAGTTCGCTCTGACGTGTGTCATGAAAAAGGGGTTATGAGCTATGGCCTTGACACTGGATGACCTGAAGAAACTCTCTCCGAAACAAAAGGCGCTGATCATCTTTTTGATATACATCATTCTGGGCTATCTCTATTACCTGCTTTTCCTTCAGGACGCACTTGCGAAGGGGACGGTCCTCAGCGCCAAGCTGACCACACTCCAGCAGCAGGTCGCAGAGAAGGAACAGGCGGTGGCGCAGATCGAAAAGTTTATCCGGGAGATCACGGAGCTGAAGGCGGCTTTTCAGGTGGCGCTGCTGAAGCTTCCCAATGCAAGAGAAATCCCGGGTCTCCTGGCCTCTGTCGCCCAGTCCGGGCAGGGAGCCGGTGTGAATTTCCTCCTGTTCGAACCCCGCCCTCCGGAGACGAAACCGGTGTCTCCTCCTCCGGCCGCCGCCAAGGGGCAACCCCCGAAGCCGGCTGAACCGGAAAAATTTTACGATGAAATCTCCGTTCGGGTGCAACTGGTCGGCGGTTTCCATAACACGGTTTCCTTCTTCGAGCAGGTGGCCCGGATACCCCGGATCATCAATATCGAGGATATCAACATGGGCGATGCCCAGGAAGTGAAGGGCCGGGGTCGTGTCATCAAGACATCCTGCACCGTGAAGACTTACATGTTTGTGGACAGGAAATGATGAGAAGACATTCCATAGCGGGTATTGCGGGCGGCATCCTGGTGTTTGTATTTACCGGCGGGATCGGCGCCGTCGGTTCCTTGGCTGCGGAAGCAAAAGCGGTTCCTTCGACTACGCAGGCGACGAAAACGGTTTCCGCCGTTGCCCCGGCGGCCTACGTCTATCACGCGGCAGGGAAACCGGATCCGTTCAGACCCTTCATCGAGCTCGATCTGGCCCTCCAGAAAAAGAAACTGGAGGAACAGAGTAAAAGAGCGTCTTTGAAAGAACGTCCCGTCTCGCCGCTTCAGCAGGAGGATCTCTGGAATTTCCGCCTCCTCGGCATCGCCGGTGATCGGGAAGGGGCAACGGCGACGGCGATCGTGGAGGATGGAACCAGGAAAAAATACTATCCGCTTTTTGTGGGGACCTATATCGGCCTGAACGGGGGGCGGGTCGCTTCGATCCTGCCTGACCGCGTGATCGTCGAAGAACCTACCGGCGCCCCGGCCAAAAGGGGGGGAAAGGCGCCGCTAAGGCGCATCAACTTAATGCTTCATAAGGATGAATAAGAGGGAAAACCATGAAACGGGCAATACGATGGATATGGCTTGTTTTTTTAGCGGCGATCATGACGGCGGCCCTCCCCCCGGTGTGGGGCGCACCACCCGCGGCGCCGGATTCGGCCGTACAGACAGCCGGTGCAGGATACCTGGAAAACGTCACCTTTGAGAAACTGCCTGGGAAGGAGAGGGTGACCCTTACGGTGTCGAAGCAGTCCGGCGTGACGGTCGAGAATCCGCCGGGGAATGCGGTCCTGGTCCGGCTGGAGAACCTCTTCGTCCCCGAGGGGCTTCGCCGTCCTCTCAGCGACGCGGCCCTCGCCAATGTCGTCAGGGTGACGCCCGTCCAGAAAACCGCCGATGGCCGATCGTGGGTCATCGCGACGATCGATCTGAAGCAGAAGGTGCCCTACAGCGTCCGGCAGGAGGGGATGAATGTCCTCATCGATTTCAATGTGACCTCCGTGGCGACGGCCGCTTCTGCAACGGATAAGCCGTCGCCGGCGGCGCCGGACCCTGAGGCGCTGCAGACGCCGTCACCCGCCGAAAAGCCGGCAAAGGCCGAGGCGGAAGAGAAAGTCTATGGCGGTCCCCGGATTTTCCTCGATGTCCAGGATGCCGATATCAAGGCGGTCTTCCGCCTGCTGTCCGAGCAGGGCAATGTGAGTATCGTCTCCGGCGACGACGTCAAGGGGACGGTGACCCTTCATTTGAAGGATGTCTCCTGGAATCAGGCGCTGGATACGATCCTGGACCTCAGGGGGCTCGACAAGCGACGGGAGGGCAGCGTCATCACTGTGGTTACCCTCGATCGGAAAAAAAGGGAAGAAGCCGATCGTCTGGCCGCCGAAGAGACGCAGCGCAAAGCCGAGGACGAGCGGAAGGCACGTGAGCAGAAACTGAACGTCGAGCAGGGGAAACTCAAGCAGATCGCCATCGAGGCGAAGATCGTCGAGGTCAATACGAGCTTCTCCCGGGAGTTAGGGATCAACTGGGGCCTCGGCTATAAGGGAGGCGTGGGTGGTGTCGATTACGGCCTCGGCTTCGGCAGCGGTAGCTCTGGTACTGTGACACCCATTCCCGGAGGAAGTGGTATCGGTCTCACCGGCAGCAACGTCGCCGTGAATTTTCCATCCGCCGCCGTGTCCACGCCGGCCCTTGGCCTGGTCCTCGGGACCAGTAGGCTGGTCCTGGACGCCAAGCTCTCCGCCATGGAGTCGGCAGGCGACGGCCGGATCATCTCATCGCCGAAGGTGACGACGTTGGAAAATGAGAAGGCCACGATCTGGCAGGGTAAAAAGATACCCGTGGTCACGCCGGCCACGACAACGAATCCGGCCACGGTCCGTTACGAGGACGCCGATCTCCGTCTGGTCGTGACGCCCAAAATCACCCAGGACAATGACCGGATCTCCATGGAGATCGAAGCGACCAACAAGGATGTGGATGCATCACTCGTTGTTTTAGGTAACCCGGCCATCAACACGAGCGGCGTGACGTCCAAGATCGTCGTCAAGGACGGCGATACCATCGTCGTGGGCGGCGTCTTCAAAACGGTGGAATCGTCCGCCATGTCCGGAGTTCCCTGGCTCTCGAAGATCCCCGTCCTCGGGTGGCTGTTCAAGTACGAGACCAAAATCAAGGATACCCGGGAGCTGCTCGTGTTCATTACCCCGCGGATCATCAAGGATGTGCCGTAAGCTTCAGCGGTTACTCCCTCAGGGGTAAGCCGTACATAAGACCCCCGTTGCGCAGGCGCAGGGGCGCCTTTTGCCGGGAACGAGGACAGATGGAGATTCGGCCAATCGACAACATGTGCTGACAGCATATAGGAAAAAGAAAGTAACAAAAGAGGGCGGTCCAGTTTTAACCGGGAACAGCCTTTTTTTAGTGCGCCCGGTAGGTCGCACCTACTTGGAGATGCAACGATGGGAAAAATACCAGCGGTAAAGGGGGGTTTTGGCACTTCTCATCCTGACCGTTCCGGGATGACGGTGAGCGTTTTTCGTTCTTGACACGCTCTTGCGGGCTGTGTTAGCGTTCTCCCCACTTTGAGAACGCCGGGGCCGGATGGCATAAAACCTGTGAAAAGACGGTGAACTATGGATGCCAATGACCGTGAGGAAAGAGATGCGT
>JAHJQP010000149.1 GCA_018819165.1 Pseudomonadota bacterium | reverse complement strand
GGGCCTCTTCGGCCAGTGGGACCGAATCGATCCAGGCGGAGGCCTCGTGATTGTACTTCAGGGCCGACTGCGTCAGGTTGTGGCTCCCGATCATGACATACCGCCGATCGATGACGACGAGCTTCGTGTGCGTCACCCGGTTCGGGGCGTCCATACAGACTCGGATTCCACCATGCTTCAGCCTCTCCGCTGTCTCAGCATTGTTCCGGTTGAGGTCGTCGGCATCCTGACTCCTCTCAAGAACCACCTCGACACGGACCCCTCTTTTTACCGCCGCGAGAAGGCGTTTCAGAACCGCCTCTGGATACCCCCCCGCACCCTCGATTGTCCGGAACAGGTAGGCGGAAAGGGAGATCTCCGATCGGGCGCGATCGATGCCGTCCAGCAGAGCCGTGAAGTAATCCCGGTCCAGGAGAAGTCTCGCTTCCGCAACCGGCTGCGGGGAAGGACCGGCTGCCTTGCCTTCCAGTCCCGCTGCAAACGCTGCCGGCGAAAGCAGGATCAGCAGGACCGCCGCCGGCGCCATACTCCAAATGATCTTGTAAAAACGGACCGCCATAAGGCCTCCCATTCCGACCCGGTCCTCAACCATCCATCCGCCCCTTACGGGAGGATCTCTACGTTCTTCCTGCTTCTTTATACCACACCCGGGCCTGCCGTCGATAAAAAAAAGCCCGGGCATCCTTTAAGATGCCCGGGCGGGGTCGCCTGGTAAATCTACTTCTTCACATCCTCGAAGTCGGCGTCGACCACGTCTTCGTCCTTCTTGCCTCTGCCGGCCTGCGCGTCGGCGCCTGCATCCGCACCCGCTCCGGGCTGAGGACCGGCGTCAGCCTGCTGCGAGGCGGTCTTGGCATACATCGCCTCGGCCAGCTTGTGCGAAGCGTTGGTCAGCTCCTCCTGAGCCGCGTTGATTGCCGCAAGGTCATCGCCCTCGATAGCCTTCTTAACCTTGGCGATGGCCTCCTCGATCTTTGTCTTTTCAGCGGCGTCGATCTTGTCACCGAACTCCTTGACGTTTTTCTCCACGCTGTAGGCCAGGGCATCGGCGTGGTTTCTCGCTTCGATGAGCTCCTTCTTCTTCTTGTCCTCCTCGGCGTGGGCGTCCGCCTCCTTGACGAGCTTCTTGATCTCCTCCTCGGAAAGACCGCTGGAGGCGGTGATTTTGATGCTCTGCTTCTTGCCGGTCCCCAAGTCCTTCGCCGAGACATGGACGATGCCGTTCGCGTCAATATCGAAGGTCACCTCGATCTGAGGCATACCGCGCGGTGCCATGGGTATCCCCACCAGTTCAAACCGCCCGAGCGTCCGGTTGTCGCCCGCCATGGACCGTTCGCCCTGGAGGACATGTATGCTCACCGCCGGCTGGTTGTCCGCCGCCGTCGAGAAAACCTGGCTCTTCTTGGTCGGGATCGTCGTGTTCTTCTCGATCAGCCTCGTCATCACACCGCCCAGGGTTTCGATTCCGAGGGAGAGAGGCGTCACGTCGAGGAGCAGGACGTCCTTCACGTCGCCGGTCAGGACGCCCCCCTGGATGGCCGCCCCGACAGCGACCACCTCATCCGGGTTGACCCCCCTGTTGGGTTCTTTTCCGAAGATCTCTTTGACCTTCTGCTGAACACGGGGCATCCGGGTCATCCCGCCGACCAGGATCACCTCGTCGATTTCGGCAGGGGTCAATTTCGCGTCCTTCAGGGCCGTCAGGCAGGGCGAACCCGTCTTTTCGATCAGGTCCTCGACCAGGCCCTCCAACTTTGCCCGGGTCAGCTTGATGTTCATGTGCTTGGGGCCCGATGCGTCGGCCGTGATGAAGGGCAGGTTGACGTCCGTCTCCATCGAACTGGAGAGCTCCATTTTCGCCTTCTCCGCCGCCTCCTTGATCCGCTGAAGAGCCATCTTGTCCTTCCGGATGTCGATCCCCTGATCCTTCTTGAATTCGTTGGCCAGGTAGTCGATCAGCCGCTGGTCGAAGTCCTCGCCGCCCAGGTGGGTGTCGCCGTTCGTGGATTTGACTTCAAAAACCCCGTCCCCCAGTTCGAGGATCGAGATGTCGAAGGTCCCGCCGCCCAGGTCAAAGACGGCGATCTTCTCGTTCTTCTTCTTATCCAGACCGTAGGCCAGGGCCGCCGCCGTCGGTTCGTTGATGATCCTGAGGACGTTCAGCCCGGCGATCTTGCCGGCGTCCTTCGTCGCCTGCCGCTGGGAGTCGTTGAAGTAGGCAGGCACAGTGATGACCGCGTCGGTGATCTTTTCCCCCAGGTAATCGTCAGCAGTCTGCTTCATCTTCGTCAGGATCATCGAGGAGATTTCCGCCGGGCTGTGGTTCTTCCCCCGGATCGTCACCTGGGCGTCGCCGTTGGCGGCCTCCGAAATCTTGAACGGGCTGACCGTCTTATCGTACTGCACCTCTTTTGAATTATATTTTCTCCCGATGAGCCGTTTGATCGCGTAGACGGTGTTCTCCGAGTTGGTGACGGCCTGCCTCTTGGCCACCTGACCCACCTGCCTCTCCCCGCTTTCCGTAAAGGCCACCATCGAAGGGGTCGTCCGGTTCCCCTCCTGGTTCGCAATCACGATGGGGTCTCCGCCTTCCATCACTGCGACGCACGAGTTGGTCGTTCCCAAATCTATCCCAATAATCTTTCCCATGATTCCTAATCCTCCTTGAATTAATTATCCTTTTCGCAATCCTGTTGATCTTCGGTTTTCGACCTTCCGCAGACGGATACCTTCGCCGGCCGGAGCAGCCTTCCGTTCAAGAGGTAACCCCTCTCGAACTCGTCGACCACCTTGCTCTCCTCATGCTCCCCACTCTCCACCTGCAGCATCGCCTCATGGATGTGGGGATCGAAATCCTTCCCCACTGCCTCGATCTGCTCCACACCGTGTTTTTGCAGACAGACCAAAAACTGATCCTGAAGCAGCTTGAGCCCTTTTTTGAAGGCATCGAAGTCATCAGAATTGCAGGCATGTTCCAGCGCCCGTTCCGTGTTGTCAAGGAGAGGCAGTATGTCCCGAAGCAGGTTTTCATTGCCGTATCGGATCGCATCGGCCTTCTCCCGAATGGCGCGTTTTTTATAATTGTCGAGCTCGGCGACGGCGCGCACGTATTTGTCGTAATTTTCCGCGGCCCTGCTTTCCGCTTCCTGAAGTTTGACCATCGGTTCTTCTTCTTTTCCCGTAGTATTGGAAACCTTCTCTCCCCAATCTCCGGAAATCGCGCCCGCTTCCGCTTCTCCCGTCCTATCCCGAAGGTCTTTAGTCGCCTCCGTTTCCTCCTTTTTCAACTTCTTGACCATGTCTTCCTTACCCTTATTTGACGGCTTTGCATGAATCGTTTTACCGACTTTTTTCGAAAACACTTCATTTCATATCCGGTCTCTGAAAGAGCTTGAAATCCACCATTTCGCAAATCACATGTCCCACCGTGATATGCACCTCCTGGATACGGGGGGTGCTGGTTGAGGAGACGTTCAGCGCGTGATCAGCAATCTTCGCGATGTCGCCGCCGTCCCGGCCGGTCAGCCCGATCGTGACCATGCCGATCTTCCTGGCTGCTTCCAGACCTTTTATAACGTTGGCTGAAGTCCCGCTGGTGCTCATCCCCCAGGCGACATCCCCCTTCTGGCCGATGGCCCGGATCTGCTTGCTGAAGATATCCGCAAAGTCATAGTCATTGCCGATGCTCGTGATGACCGACGTATCGGTCGTCAGTGCGATGGCTGGAAGAGGCGGCCGTTCGATCACGAACCGGTTGACGAATTCCGCTGCCAGGTGCTGGGCGTCCGCCGCGGACCCGCCGTTCCCGAACAGGAGAATCTTGTTGCCCCCCTTGAGGGCCGCCGTCACCGCCTCGACTACGGCTACGATCCGGTTGAGATTCTCGTTGACGAAACTCTCCTTGATCTGGCTCGATTCCCGAAATATCTTGATGATATAATCTTCCATCTCGCTCTTCCCTGCCCTGTTTTTCAAGAACCTTTAAAAGTGCGCCTAATATATGAATCGACCTGAACCCTGTCAAGGGAGGCCGGCGATTTAATTCCCAAGTCTCCTCACCCACGGAAGAAATGGTTCAAACCCATCGGGGCCGCCGAAGCTTTTCAATATCCCTCTTGAAAGATTGCTGACGTAAATGATAAAGGTTGTACGGGTCATCGAAACCATTGCCATCGAAGATAGGAAATACCGGAGCGGCATTTTCAGAGAAATGACCATCGAACCGTCCGGGTGCAGGACGAAAAGAGAACGGAGGTGCTATGCTTAAAACCAGAATGACAGAGTTATTAGGGATCGAATATCCGATTCAATGCGGAACCATGATGTCGCTGAGCAAGCCCGAGTTGGTGGCTGCGGTGGCCAACGCCGGCGGGCTGGCCTGCCTGGCTGCAGCCATCTATCCCACCCAAGAGGAATTGACCGAGGCCATTGAGAGGACCCGGGGACTGACGGACAAGCCCTTCGGGGTAAACATTTCCCTCTTCCCGGCCCTGCTGCCCCGGCCGCCCGAAGAGATGTTCGAAACCGTCATAAGGGCCGGGGTAAAGATCCTGGAAACAGCCGGCAGGAGTCCCCAGCCTTATCGGGAGATGATTTCCAAGGCCGGCATGATCCATATCCACAAATGCGCCCGGGTCCGGGATGCGATCAAGGCCGACAGTATGGGTGTGGATATCGTGTCCATAGTAGGCACGGAGTGCGGCGGCCATCCCAGCATGGAAAAGGTGACCTCCCTGGTTCTGATTCCCAAAGCCGCGGCCAAGATCAAGGCGCCTCTGATTGCCGGAGGCGGGTTCGGAGATGGGCGAACTTTGTTGGCGGCTTTGGCCATGGGCGCGGAAGGGATCAACATGGGGACCCGTTTCCTGGCCACCCGGGAGTGTCCCCTGCATCAGGCGGCCAAAGCCAAGATCATTGAGTCCGGGGAAGCGGAAACCGTTCTGGTGTTGGAATCGTTGATGAACCCCGCTCGGGTCCTTAAAACCCCATGGTCGGAAAAGATCGTTGAAATGGAACGTGGGGGGGCTTCTCTGGAAGAACTGGCGCCCATGATCAGCGGCATGGTAAGTTTCAAAGGCTGGACGAGCGGCGATCTGAGTGAAGGAATTTATCCTATGGGACAGATTATCGGGCTCATCGACGACATCCCCACGGTGGCCGAGCTGATCAAACGGACCGTTGAGGAGGCCATGGAAACCAAAAAGCGATTGGACCAACTGACCTGATCGGCGTGATCTGTCCGTACTTTTTTTCGCGATAACGGTGGTAGGCGTTCTGAGTTACGGCGGCCGCTCACGCCCCCGCGTCGAACCTGCGGCTTGACCCGATACGCCGACAGGTTGTACAATGACACCGGTTTCAACGGGAGAGAGAACATGTTGACGGAGAGAATTGCGAATTTTGTCGGTGGCGTACGGACAGAGGATATTCCCCAGGATGCGCTTG
>JAHJQP010000148.1 GCA_018819165.1 Pseudomonadota bacterium | reverse complement strand
TACCGAACCGGACCCGAGTTATCACGGCCTGAAATTCTGGGAGGTCTTCGGGAACTTTCCCGATCTTGGAAATGTTGCCTTCATCATCAAAGCAAGGGTGCAATTGCTTCGTGATATCGGGGCTTGTCTGAGCCCGTTCAATGCATTTCTGTTTCTTCAGGGGCTGGAGACCCTGCCTCTGAGACAGAGAAATCATTCGGAGAACGCTCTGGAGGTAGCGAGATTCCTGAAGGGTCATCCTCTGGTCAGCTGGGTCAACTATCCCGGCCTGGAGGATCATCACAGTCATGCCCTGGCGGTGAAGTACCTCGGCGTTCATTTCGGGGCCCTGGTGGGCTTCGGGATCAAGGGGGGGCTTGCCGCGGGGAAGCGGTTCATCGAATCGGTGCAGCTCCTGTCGCATCTGGCCAACATCGGCGATGCCAAAAGCCTTGTCATCCACCCGGCTTCGACGACGCATCAGCAGCTGACGGCGGAGGAGCAGGAGGCGACGGGGGTGACGGCTGATTTCATCCGCCTCTCCGTGGGGATCGAGGATGTAGAGGATATCAAGGCGGATATCGATCAGGCCTTGAGAAAGGCGGTATTGTAGGCAGGCAGATATGAAATGGGGGCGCTGTCCCCATATTTCCCAGAAAGGAACAAAACAATGAAGATCTATGAAGATATTACGAAAACGGTCGGCCATACGCCGCTCATCCGCCTGAACCGGATGGCCTTGGGAAGCCTGGCCGAGGTGGTCGTCAAGGTGGAATCCTTCAACCCCCTCTCCAGCGTGAAGGACCGGATCGGCGTGGCCATGATCGACGATGCCGAGAATAAAGGGCTGTTAAAAGAAGGGTCGGTGATCATCGAGCCGACGAGCGGGAACACGGGGATCTCCCTCGCCTTTGTGGCGGCGGCGCGAGGTTACCGCCTGATCCTGACCATGCCGGATACGATGAGCATAGAGAGACGGCAGCTCTTGACAATCTTCGGCGCGGAGCTCGTCCTCACGCCCGGGGCCGAGGGGATGAAAGGCGCCATCCGGAAGGCGGAAGAGCTGGCAGCCGAGACGCCCGGGGCGTTGATTCCCCAGCAGTTCAACAATTCGGTAAATCCGGAGATCCACCGACAAACGACCGCCGAAGAGATCTGGGACGACACGGCCGGCCGGGCGGATATCCTGGTGGCCGGCGTCGGGACCGGCGGAACCCTGACCGGCGTGACCGAGGTGCTGAAGGGCAGGAAACCGGACTTTAAGGCCGTCGCCGTCGAACCGGAAGGCTCGCCCGTTCTATCGGGGGGGCAGTCAGGATCGCACAAGATCCAGGGGATCGGCGCGGGATTTGTTCCCGGCGTTCTCAACCGGGGGATCATCGACGAGGTAATCAAGGTCTCCAATGAAGATGCGGGGATCACCGCCCGGCGTCTGGCGCGCGAGGAGGGGATCCTGGCCGGCATCTCCAGCGGCGCCGCCCTCTGGGCGGGCCTTGAGGTCGCCAAAAGGCCTGAAAACAAGGGAAAAATGATCGTGGTCGTTCTCCCCGACACGGGAGAGCGTTATCTCTCGACCTGGCTGTTCAAGGAATCATGACGGGAATTTTGCGCTCAGCCGCTCCAGAGAGGGGAATTAAGGGGAGGAAACACCGAGGTGGCAGCAGGGGAAAAACATATGGAAGCTTTATTGAAAACAGAAACGGAATCGACAGAAACGGCGCCGGAGGGCTGTACCCGATCCCTCGGGATCGTCGAGACGCAGTACTACACCTTCGCCGAGCCTCCGGAGGCGTTGAAGTTGGAGAGCGGCGAGACCCTGGGACCGGTGACGCTGGCCTATGAAACCTACGGTACGCTGAGCCGGGAGAGGTCCAACGCGATCCTCGTTTTGCACGCCCTTTCCGGGGACGCCCACGCCGCCGGGTTTCACCGGGGAGAAGAGGCCCCGGGGTGGTGGGATGCGATGATCGGGCCGGGAAAGCCCTTCGATACGGACCGCTATTTCGTGATCTGCTCCAACGTGATCGGGGGATGCATGGGGAGCACAGGACCCTCTTCGCTTGATCCGCGGACGGGGAAACCCTACGGGGCAGAGTTTCCCTTCATCACGATCGCCGACATGGTCCATGCCCAGCGACATCTGATCGATTTTTTAGGGATCGAAAGGCTGCTCTGCGTGGCGGGCGGTTCAATGGGAGGGATGCAGGCCCTCCAGTGGGTGGCCTCCTATCCGGAGCGGGTACGGTCCGCCATCCCCGTCGCCACGGCGCTGAAACATTCACCCCAGCAGATCGCCTTCAACGAGGTGGGCCGGCAGTCCATCATGGCCGATCCGGCCTGGCGGGAGGGGAATTACTACGAGACCGGCCAGCCGGAGAGGGGGCTCTCCGTGGCCCGGATGATCGGCCACATCACCTTCATGAGCGACCGGTCGATGGAGGCGAAATTTTCCCGGAAGCTCAAGAAAGGCAAGCTGAACTTCAATTTCGATGCAGACTTCGAGGTGGAGGGGTACCTCCGCTACCGGGGGGCGAATTTTGTCAAGCGGTTCGATGCGAATTCCTACCTCTATATCACGAAAGCAATGGATTACTTCGATCTCTCGGGGGGAAAACTGATCAACGGCCGGGCTGTCGACACCCGCTTTCTGGTCATCTCCTTTCAGTCGGACTGGCTCTATCCCGCTTATCAGTCCCAGGAGATCGTCCGGCAGCTGAAGCTTAAACAGGTGGATGCGACCTACTGCGAGCTGAAATCCACTTACGGTCACGACGCCTTTTTAGTGGAACTGGAGGGACAGACGACCCTTATCCACCATTTCCTGGAGAAGACGTATCTCGGGGAGAGGAATGGAAATGGAAATCATCGATAACGGCATCCGTCCGGATCATCAGGTCATTTTCGACATGATCGAGCCGGGGGCCCGTGTTCTGGATCTCGGCTGCGGTACGGGCGACCTGCTCCACCTCCTGGCGGGGGCTAAGGACGCCCGTGTCCAGGGGATCGAACTGGACGAGAAGGCGATCTACGAGTGCGTTAAAAAAGGGCTCTCCGTATGTCAGAGCGATATCGAAAGCGGTCTTGCGGAATATCCCGACGGTTCGTTCGATTATGTCGTCCTGAACCAGAGCCTCCAGGAGATCAAGAAGGTCTCCTTCCTCCTTCGGGAGGCCCTCCGAGTAGGGGAGAAGGTCATCGTCGGGTTTCCCAACTTTGCCCACATCGACGCCCGTTTTTGCCTCTTCTTCGGCGGGAAGGCGCCCATGACGCCGTCCCTCCCCAACCGCTGGCATGACACCCCCAACGTGCGGTTCTTAAGCATCGCCGATTTCCGGAGTTTCTGTGCGGAGAAGGGGTTTGCGGTGGAGAAGGCCTGTTTTCTGAACGGGCGGAAAACGATCACATTCTGGCCCAATCTCCGGGCCCTGAACTCGATCTTTCTCCTGTCCTTGACAAAGGCGCTTTCGTGATCTACTGATGTAAAAGCATGAAAACGATCGGTTCCGGGAGAGTAAGATGAATCAGATCTACATGGACTATGCGGCGACGACGCCGACGGATCATAGAGTGGTCGAGGCGATGCTGCCCTGCTTCGGGGAGGTCTACGGGAACCCGTCCAGCCTCCACGCCTTCGGTCAGGAGGCGCATGGCGCCATGGAGGAGGCGCGGGCGAAGATCGCCGCATTCTTAGGCGCCAAACCGGCGGAAATCGTCTTCACCAGCGGCGGAACGGAGAGCGACAACTTAGCAGTCAAGGGGGTGGTCTATGCGAACCGGAAGAAGGGAGACCACATCATCACCTCCGCCATTGAACACCATGCGGTCCGGGAAACCTGCCGTTTCCTGGAGGCGGAAGGGTTCAAGGTGACCTATGTGCCCGTCGACGGGGACGGCCTTGTCGACCCCGCCTCGGTGGCCGAGGCGATCACGGACAAGACGATCCTGATCTCCATCATGCATGCCAACAACGAGATCGGGACGATCCAACCGATTGCCGAGATAGGGAGGCTGGCCCGGGAGAGGGGGGTCTGTTTCCATACGGACGCCGTTCAGACCTTCGGCCAACTGCCGTTTACTGTGGATGAGCTGAACGTCGATCTCATGAGCGCCTCGGCCCACAAGCTCTACGGGCCGAAAGGGGTGGGGCTGCTCTACATCCGGAAGGGAACGCGGATCATGCCGTTCATGCACGGCGGGGAGCAGGAGAATGGACGTCGGGCCTCCACCCAGAACATCCCCGGGATCGTCGGTTTCGGGAAGGCGGTGGAGCTGGCCAAGGCATCGCTCTCCGAAGAGGCGGCGCGGCTGGCCGCCATGAGGGACCGCTTCATCCGGGGGGTGTTCGAACGTCTCGACGGGATCCGCCTGAACGGCCATCCCACGCGGCGGCTGCCGAACAACATCAACCTCTCCGTGGAATCTGTCGAGGGGGAGGGGATGATTCTGAGCCTGGACATGCTGGGGATCGCCTGTTCGACCGGTTCGGCCTGCTCTTCCTCGAGCCTCGAACCGTCGCATGTCCTTCTGGCCATAGGTCTGCCGCATGAGTTCTCCCATGGATCGCTCCGCTTCAGCCTGGGACGGTACACTCGGGAGAGCGACATCGATGCGGTCCTGGAGACGCTGCCGCAGGTCGTCGGGCGGCTGCGGGCCCTGTCGCCGGTGCATGCAGAGAAGAAGTAACATGGATTCCGGAAATGCATCTTCGTGTAGAAGCGCGGATCTTTTTTCGACCGCAATGGAAAAATGGGGACAGCTCCCTATTTTTCCAGGGAAAATAGGGAGCTGTCCCCATTTTCCGTAAGGGCGCTACGCTGTGGTGGCACGGTGACCCGAAAAAATATCCAATGCGCCCTTACACGAAGAACCATTTCCGTACCTGAATATTTTAACGAATGTGAAGTGCGGATGGGGCAATAATGAAAAAGGTGGTCGTCGCCATGAGCGGCGGCGTCGATTCCTCCGTGGCGGCCCTTCTTCTTAAGGAGCGCGGTCATGAGGTGGTCGGGGTGACCATGTGCCTGGGCGTAGTCCCGGCCGAGGGAGGGCGGGCGAAGTGCTGCGGCCCCCGGGAGATCGAGGATGCGCGTCGCGTCTGCCGGACCCTCGTGATCCGTCATTATGTCATGGATTTCTCGGCGGATCTGGAGGAGAATGTCATCCGGCCTTTTGTAGAGGAGTATTGCCGGGGAAGGACGCCCAATCCCTGCGTGGCCTGCAACCGGTCGATCAAATTCGGTTCGTTCCTTGAAAAGGCGCTGGCCTGGGGCTTTGATGGCATCGCCACGGGTCATTATGCCGGTATCGAACTGGAAAACGGCGCATACCGCCTGAAGAGGCCGAAGGACCGCCGGAAGGACCAGACTTATTTCCTCCATGCGATTCCGAAGGAGGCTCTGGCAAAGGTGCTTTTCCCCTTGGCCGAATACACCAAGGAGGAGGTGAGAGGCTTCGCGAAGAGGGCGGGCCTTCCCGTCTTCGACAAGCCGGAGAGCCAGGACATCTGCTTCATCCCGGCGGAGGGTCATGGCGCTTTTCTCAGGAGCCGGGGGGCTGGGATCGAACCCGGCGAGATCGCGGACCGGGAGGGACGGGTCTTGGGCCGTCACCGGGGCATCGCCTGCTACACCATCGGTCAGCGGGGAGGCCTGGGGATCAGTTCACCGACGCCTCTCTATGTGCTTAAGATCGACGCCGCCCGTAACCGTCTGGTCGTGGGCGAGAAGAGAGAGCTCCGGTCGGAGAGCCTGGTGGCGGATCAGGTCAATTGGCTGGTCGATGCACTCCCGGAGGAGGCCTGGGCCAAAATCCGCTACGCCCACCGGGCGGCAAGATGCAGGATTTCACAAAATGGCGACCGCCTCGCGGTCCGCTTTGCGGAGCCGCAGGAGGCCGTTTCTCCCGGACAGTCGGTCGTCTTCTATGACGGCGCGACCGTTCTGGGCGGCGGGGTCATTCAGGAGGACTGTGGTGGAACTCGTTGAAAAGATAAAGCGGTTGAAGAAGGATCGCAAGGCGGTCATC
Organism: Pseudomonadota bacterium; assembly: GCA_018819165.1. Taxonomy (GTDB): domain Bacteria; phylum Desulfobacterota; class Syntrophia; order Syntrophales; family UBA5619; genus JAKAFS01. Next base: position 7,199 of record JAHJQP010000148.1, on the reverse strand, counting down.
CTCGCCCACAACTACCAGCTTCCCGAGGTTCAGGACATCGCCGATTTCGTGGGCGATTCTCTGGGATTGAGCATCCAGGCCGCGCAGACGGACGCGGCGGTGATCGTCTTTTGCGGGGTGCACTTCATGGCGGAGACGGCGAAGCTCCTCTCGCCGGACAAGACCGTCCTTCTGCCGGATAAAAAAGCCGGCTGTCCCATGGCGGACATGATCACAGCGGAGCAGCTCCGAGCCCTGAAGGCGGAGCATCCCGGGGCGAAGGTCCTCTGCTATGTGAACACTTCGGCCGAAGTCAAGGCGGAATGCGACCTGTGCTGCACGTCGGCGAACGCCGTCCGTATGGTGGGAGAAGTCCTGAAGGATGCAGAGGAGATCATCTTCGTCCCCGACCGGTATCTGGCCGCCTACGTGGCCGGGCAGACCGGTCGCACCTTCATCGTCTGGCCGGGGTTCTGTCCCACCCATGCGCGGATCCTGCCGGAGCACGTCGAGGCGGCGCGGGCCCTTCATCCGGGGGCCGTCGTGATGGTCCATCCGGAGTGCCGCCCCGAGGTGACGGCCCTGGCGGATATCACGATTTCCACCGGAGGGATGATTCGTTATGCGAAAGAGACTAAGGCCCGGGAGATCATCGTCGGGACGGAGCCGGGGATCATTCACCGCCTTAAGAAGGAGAATCCGGACAAGGTGTTCCACCCGGTCTCGGCGTCCGTCATCTGCCCGAACATGAAGCGGACCAGCCTGGAGAAGATTCTCTGGTCGCTCGAGGATATGGAACATGCGATAGAAGTCCCGGAAGAGATCGCCGGGCGCGCCAGACTGTGCATCGAGGCGATGCTTAAAGTCGGTCGCTGAGGGGGGTGCCGGATGGAAAACCGTAAGAACGTCGAAACGCTGCATATCGACCGCGAGGGGAGCGGGACCCGGATGGAATGGACGGCCCGTGAGTTTCCCCTGACGATCATGCTCAACGGCGAGCAACTCGTCACCGTCCTGTGTTCACCAGGCGATCTGAAGGCGCTAGCCGCAGGTTTCCTCTTCTCCGAGGGAATGATCCGGGCGAAGGAGGAGATCACGGGGCTGACGCTCGACGGCGAGCGGGGGATCATCCGGATCCGCACGGCAACGGACAAGACGGCGGACGGCAAGCTCTTCATGAAGCGGGTGTTGACAACCGGCTGCGGGCGGGGGATGGCCTTTTACAGTTACGCCGATCTGGACCGCAAAAAGAAGATCCGGTCGGATCTGCGGGTGACCCCGGCGGAGGTGCTGGCGCTCAACCGGCGGTTTCAGGGCGCCTCCGAACTCTACCGGACCACGCACGGGGTTCATAGCGCGGCTCTCTGCGACAACCGGGAGATCCTGGTCTTTGCGGAGGATATCGGGAGGCACAACGCCGTCGACAAGGTCCTCGGCCGGTGTCTTCTGGAGGGCATTGCCGTCTCCGACCGGATCCTGGTCACGAGCGGACGGATCTCCTCGGAGATCCTCTTCAAGGCGGCGGGGAGCGGCATCCCCGTGATCGTTTCCAAATCGGCGCCGACGGACATGGGCGTCGAGCTCGCCCGGGAACTGGGGATCACCCTGATCGGTTTTGTCCGCGGGGGAGGGATGAACGTCTACGCCGGGGAGGAGCGGATTGGGAAAATGGGGACAGCTCCCTATTTTCCCCAGGAAAAATAGGGAGCTGTCCCTAATTTTCGGCTTTGTCTGCGGCCGCAGGGGATGAGGGAAGTTCAGCCAATGAGGAGTAGGGCCATAAAAGGGAGGATCGTCGCCGTCTGCCGGAGTGAGCAGACGGGCACCCGGAAGGAACCGTGCGGGGAAGGGATTTTCCTCGAAAATTATGGTATGGAAAAAGATGCACACGCGGCGCAGGGAATCGCCAGGCAGGTGAGTCTGCTCGCCACGGAAAGCATCGAAAAGATGAAGGCCCTCGGTCTGGAGCTGAATCCCGGCGATTTTGCCGAGAACCTGACGGTTGAGGGAATGGAGCTGTTTTCCTTGCCCGTCGGGACGAGGCTCCGGGTGGGCGGGGAGGTTGTTCTCGAAATCAGTCAGATCGGGAAGACCTGTCACAGCGGCTGCGCCATCTTCCAGTCGGTGGGCGCCTGCATCATGCCGAAGGAGGGCGTTTTCGCCCGGGTGATCCGGGGCGGGAGAATTCGGACGGGCGATCCTGTGGCAATCATGCAAGGAGGAGAAGAACGGTAATGTCGAACGCGGATAAAAAGACGGTCGCACCGGCCGGAAAGACGGCGGAGAACGACTTTCCGGAACTGGTGGAGTCGCTCTGCTCCCTGAAGAACGGTTCCACGGCGGGGATGAAGAAGCGGTGGCAGGAGCAGGCGCTGCCGTCCCGCCAGACGATCGGCGAGATCATCGAGTCGCTCCGCGCCGTCCTTTTCCCGGGCTATTTCGGTTTCTCCGAGCTCAAGGCGGAGAGCCTCCGGTTTCATGTCGGTTCTGCGCTGGACCACATCCGGCGCGACCTTCAGGAACAGATCAAACGGGGGCTCTGCTTCTCCTGTGAGGAGGGGCCGGAGTGCCTGCCTTTCTGTGACCAGAAGGCCCGTGAGCTGACCGGAGAATTTCTCCGGAGACTGCCGAAGGTTCAGCGGCTGCTCGCCCTGGATGTCCAGGCCGCCTACAAAGGCGACCCGGCGGCCTCGAATCCGGACGAGGTGATTTTCTGCTATCCTGGGCTCGCGGCGATCACGAACTACCGTCTGGCCCACGAACTGCGTCTGCTCGGCGTGCCGATCATCCCCCGGATGATCACCGAGGCGGCACATAGCGCGACCGGGATCGACATTCATCCCGGGGCGGTCATCGGAAAGTGTTTCTTCATCGACCACGGCACCGGTGTGGTAATCGGGGAGACCTGCATCATCGGCAGCCGGGTCCAGCTCTACCAGGGGGTCACCCTCGGGGCGAAGAGCTTTCAGCTGGATGAGGAGGGGAACCCCCTCCGGGGGATCGACCGGCATCCGATCGTCGAGGACGATGTCACGATTTACTCCGGCGCGACGATCCTCGGCCGGGTGACGATCGGGCGCGGTTCGGTGATCGGCGGGAACGTCTGGCTCGTCCACAGCGTGCCGCCCGGAAGCAGGATTACCCAGGCCCAGACCCGCGAGGAGGAGTTCGAGCGGGGAGCGGGGATCTGATCTCCCCGCCGGCCGGCAGCTGTTCCGTGAAGATCCTTTTCAGATAGTCGTAATCTTGGCAGCGCTCCGGAAAGAGGATATGCGCATCGGCAAACTTTTTTCTGTCCCACGTTCCATCCTCGTATTTCTTGCGGAGATCATCAAACGGCGTCGCGGAGACGATGTACGAATCCAGCGTGATATCCTTCCGCTTGCTCCTCGCGCCTATATCCTTCGCCAGTTTGGGCAGCTCTTCGTGCAGGCGGGCCTTCTCGTCGTGTCTGTATGCGTCAGCGTGACGCATTCCGTGGGGCTCCACGAAGACGATGTGCTGTTTTTTCCCGTCCATGATCCACAGGATGAAATCCGGATAGAAGCCCCTTTCCTCGAAAAAGCCGATTCCCGTCCCCCGACTCAGGTTTCGCAAAAGGAATACTTCCAATCCGGCCAGTGATTTGTCTCTCTCGATTGCCCAGTAGTCCTTCAGATCCCGGACAAACCGCGCTTCGCTCTTGTTGAGTCCCCGGGGGGTCATCGTCACCTTGTCTTCCTGTTCGACGAGCAACGGCTGGTAGAGGTGCCGATCGAAATGGATGCGAGGCAGTTTCCCGGATTCTTCCTTGTAGAGGCGGTCGACCTCACCGATGAGTTTCTCGACCGCAGATACCAGTTCCTTCTCGGATCGCTGAACTTTGACGACATATCCGCCTGACTCGCGTTCCTTCACAGACGCTTGGTTGAAACTGAGATTCGGGTCGCTTTCGTCGAGAGTCTTATAGACCATGTGTTTCGAGTCCCATCGCTCACGGCGTACCCGGTAGAAATTTTCCGCGTATTTCCGCAGAATGTTAACCACCGCCTCCTGCAGCAGGGCCGTTCCGGCGAACGATTCCGGCCTGACAACCGATTCGTCGGCGACAAGACTGTATAGTCTCTCCGGCTCGGTGGTCGCAAGGATTCTCCTCGGCGCGTCCGGCAGGATCGCCAGGTTCGTCAGACCTTTCCGCTCCTTGTGCTCTATCAGGTCGAGATAGGCTCGTTCCCAGTCCACAAGTTCAAGACTATCAGGCGGGATAGGCCGTTCACTGCCTGCCCGTGCGTCAACGGCAGTAACGCTTGCAAAACCGCTTATCAGCGACTCAACCTTCAAAGACATGTCAACCCCCGCACACACGGCCGGGTCGGGCTCCAGTAGAATGTCTTCCTCCGTCGCGAAATGGCAGTTCTCCGGCACGCGAGGCACCACCAGTCCTCTGCCGAGGAATGCCTTGTTGGGCTGGATGAAAAGGGGCAACTCCACCGTCCCCTCGGTCTCCACACCTTCCTTCTCCAGGTACTCCCGGAATTGGGACATGTAATTGGCGCGCACCGCGAAGATGTTCAACGTTTCCAGCAGGCTCAAGTAATCCGGGTGTTTTCCATCCAGGGAGGAGCTCCTCTTGAGAGTGAAGTCCCTGCCCCGTAGGCGCACGCCGCGTCCAAAGAGCTGGATGATCTGCGATCCCTCCTGGCGGCCGATGTTCAGCAGGCCCATGTTCGAGACACGCCATGAGTTCCAGCCCTCCATGAACTTCTTCGCGCCGATGAGAATGTTAATGCTCGTATCCGGTTTATTGACGCCGTCAAACAGTGAGCCGGTGACGGCGTCCTCCTCCAATGTCATCCCCGAGACGTCTTCCTCCACGAGCTTCTTGAAGGTGCTGGTGTCGCCGATGTAGATCAGGCCGAAGTAGTCTTCTGCGCCGCTCGCCTTCAGGCCGAGCTCCCCGGCGCTGCTCCGGATATCGCACAGATGCAGGCCGCCTCCCGCCGGCGCGTGGAATATTTTGGCAAGGATGTCCAGATACGCCTCTGCGGGAGTCGGGCCGGTCTCTCGAAGGTGGTTGAACTTGCCCTCGAACACGTCCTGCCCATCCGGCGTGACCAGGCCGGTCTTGCCCTCGATGAGCTTCTGTATCGTCCTGACCGTCCAGCCGCGCCTGTTTTCCAGGAGGTGTTGCAGGAACCGGGCCACGGTCAAAACGTCGCTTCTCTTCTCTTTGTTTTCGGTGTAGACCGCATTGACGGTGCTGCCTACGAAGACCCAGAGCGGTTTCTCCAGGTTGTATGGCCGCAGGGCTTCCGCCTGCTCCTCGAAGACCTGCTGCTGTTCGTAGAAAGATAATAGATTGCCAAGCAGAAGCGTCTCCGTCTTGTCCTCCGTTGTCTCCTCCATCAGATTGAGGATGCAAAAGTCCTTGCCGTATCCGTCGCCGTGGAAGTAGCGGTACGAGTAGTCGAATACGATGGCCTTTCCGTACTCCTCAGTAAGCTGGTCGTTCCGCGCCGCCGTCAGGGCCTGGCCGAACGTGGCGCTGTACTCGAAGGTGAATCCCGTCTCGCCCAGCGCATCCCGGAAGCTTCGCCATGCCTCGCCGCCCGATCCCTTGTGGCCCTCGTCCACGAAGATCAGGTTATTGCCTTCGAACGCCTCTACCGGTACGCTTAGGCCGCCGCCGCGTTTCTCTTCCACCAGCTTTGTTATCTCGATGACCCGGACCACGTCTTTTCCGGTCATCAAAAGACCGCCGTCGTTCAGGTCGAAACGCCTGGCGGGAATGTCCGAGGTGGCCATTTCGACCATGTGCTGCTCGCTCAACCCTTCGTTCGGCGTGATCAGCAGGATGTTGTCAAGAGGAAGGTCGTTGTAATGCAGGAACTGCCGGTAGTTGATGTGCATGATGAGCGTCTTGCCGCTGCCGGTTGCCATCCAGAAGGCCAGCTTCTTCAGGTCCGAATCCGAGAACTTCGCATCCTTCGTATCGCTGGCGGTCTTGGCGGCGTTGCGCTTCTCGATAAAATGGTTCAGCGAGCGGAGCATTTCTCCCCGGCGGTGGAAGTACCATTCAAGGAAGATTTCCGTGTAGAGAACCGCCAGGTGCTGAAAGTACTGAAGCCTGATCGGCTTGGGCCTCCGGGCGTTCATGGTGTGTAAGTGTTCGCGGATGTTGTCGTCGTAACGGGCCAGGTCGGCCGGCGGAATCTTTACCTTATCCCCGCGCGCCTCCAGCCGGTGATAGACGTAGCTGCGGCCCGAGGCGTCGAACCCCTCGCCCGCCGCCTTGATGTCTGCCAGCAGATCGCGGTTGTTCTCGTAGCCGAAATGCCCATTCAACCAGGCCAGCAGGACCAGCCGTTGCTCGAGCTTTACGTATTCCGCTTTGCCGTTTCGAATCACATCACTCCTCCAGTTGGGGAGGGGGCGGTACCAGGGGCTCCAGGAGCATGATCAATTTCGGGATTCGTTCCCGCACGATTCTGTAAATCTCCGGGTAGTTGACCTTGTCGTACTCATGGCTGATAACATTACGCAAGCCGACCAGTTCCTTCCAGGGGATCCCGGCATGCTCGTCGCGGAAGTGCGGGCTGACTCTGCGCGCCGCCTCCCCGAGAATCTCCAACTTTCGCTCCACCGCCAGCCGCGTGATCTGCCTGTCCCTGCTGGCCGCCAGGAATTCTTCCAGCGTGAGGTTCTCCGTGAAATCCACGACGGCCCTCGCTGCATCGAGCATGTCCCACAGGTTGGCCGGATCGCGCTCCTCAGGCCGCATAGATCACCTCGCAGTTTCTCAAGATGTGGTGCCGACGGAAAGGGTTCCTTATCGCTCTCTTCTCCACCAGGTCCACGTCCCGCCCGAAGATCTGTTTCAGCTCCTCCTCGGCCTTCATGTGGTCGAAGAGATCCCACTCCGCATCATCTTGAAATACCACCAGTACATCCACGTCGCTGTCGGACCGGAAGTCATCCCCGAGCGCCGAGCCGAAGATGGCCAGTTCCTTGATCTGCCATCTCCGACAGAACTCCACCATTGTCTCCTGCGGTATCCGTAACTTTCCGCTCATGCCTGCACCTCCGCAAACATCCGGGCTTTGAACACCGGTTCGAGCGCCCTGGCATTCGGGATGAACGAATCGCCGTTCACGAAAACCTCGTCCGCGCCTTCGGTAAGCTTCTGCATGGCCACGAACTTCTTGTCCTGCTCCAGGTCCGCCTTCTGCCAGCCCTCCGTC
>JAHJQP010000147.1 GCA_018819165.1 Pseudomonadota bacterium | reverse complement strand
TGAGCGTTTTTCGTTCTTGACACGCTCTTGCGGGCTGTGTTAGCGTTCTCCCCACTTTGAGAACGCCGGGGCCGGATGGCATAAAACCTGTGAAAAGACGGTGAACTATGGATGCCAATGACCGTGAGGAAAGAGATGCGTTCCTTGCGCAGACGGAAGCGTATCTGAAGGGAAATGACTGGCCGGCGGTCCTGGATCTGGCCCAGGGGCGGCTCGAACGGCTGCCGGGAGACCTGGACGCCCGCATGGCGATCTGCCGGGTCTGGATACAGCAGGGAAGAATGGACGAGGCCCGGGAGATGCTCCGCGAAATGGACGAAACCATCACGAGCCTCTCTCAGATCTATGCGTGCATGGGCGATGCATGTCTCAAAAAGGGGATGATGGAAGAGACGGGGCGCTATTACAGGAAGTTCATCGTTCTGAATCCCGACACCCCGCTGGCCGGAGATGTCTCGGAGAAGCTCAGGAGCATCGAAGAGCAGCGCGAAACGGCGGCGGCCGAGGGGGAAGAGGAAGCGCAGATCCCCTCCGCTTTCCAGACGGCAACCCTCGCGGAACTCTATATCCGGCAGGGCCATCTCCCAATGGCGGCGGAGGTCCTGGAGGCGATCCTCCGGAAGGAGCCGCAGCAGGAGAGGGCCGCCGGCATGCTCCGGGAGGTCCGGGAGATGATCCGCCGGGAGGCGTCAGCGCAGAGAGCTGCGCCGGTCATCGCCGAGCTTTCGCGATGGCTCGAAAATATCGTCAGGTTGCGCGTCCATGCGGCATGATCCTTCGCCATATCCGGAGCGGGTGAGGCGTCTTCGCGCGGGGCTTTCGGAAACGGGCGTCCTGCTCATTCTGAATGCAATAAACATCCGTTATCTGACCGGCTTCACCGGCGGAGACGGAGCTCTGATGGCCGGCCCGACCTGGCTCGTGCTCCTGGTGGACGGGCGGTATGTGACCCAGGCGCGGGGGGAAGCGGCAGGGACGGAGATCTTTGAATTCCGCAACCGGGTTGATGGGATCGCGGCGGTGGCTCATCGGCAGGGGATCGGGCAGATCGATTTCGAATCCCCCGCTCTCTCTGTGGAAGAATACCTGAAACTCCAGGAGGGGCTTCCGGGGGTGGAGCTCCGGCCACTCGCCAGTGTGTTCCACTACCTCCGGGCCGTCAAGGAGGAAGCAGAAATTGCGCAGATCCGGGAGGCGGCAAAGATCGCCGGGGAGGCCCTCGCGGCGGTCCGGGAGATGATCCGGCCGGGCGTTCGGGAGGCGGAGATCGCGCTCGAGCTCGAATACCGGATGCGACTGGGCGGGGCGGAAAAGGTTTCCTTCGAGACGATTGTCGCGGCGGGTTCCAATACGGCCCTTCCCCACGCGACGCCGGGGCGCCGGGCGATCGCCGACGGGGATTGCGTGATGATCGACTACGGCGCTGTCTGCGGCGGTTATCATTCGGATGAGACCTGCACCTATATCGTGGGACAGGCCTCGGAACGTCAACAGGAGGTTTACCGGCTCGTCCGGGAGGCCCATGATCGCGCGCTCGGCGCGATCCGGTCGGGCGTTTCCTGCGGTGAGATCGATCGCATCGCCAGGGCGTGTTTCGAAGACGCGGGACTGGGGGGCTATTTTTCTCACGGGACCGGCCACGGGGTGGGTCTGGATGTCCATGAGGCGCCGCGCCTGGCCGCGGGCAGGGAAGAGATTCTCCGGGTTGGCATGGTGGTCACGGTCGAGCCGGGGATCTATCTCCCGGGCGTCTGGGGGATCAGGATCGAGGATACGGTTCTGGTGACGGAGGAGGGCTGCGAAATCTTGACGCAGACCCCCAAAGAACTTACCATCATTTGAGGTTGATGCGGCCCGTCGGGAACAGTGTCGTTTCCCGATCGGCTTGCGCGCGGCGCTGCTTTACGGGCTTGGGCATTTGGATGCCCTTGCGGGTAAATTTCGTCGAATTCGACAATCTTAAAGAACAGGATGCCATCATATGAAATTATTTCCGGATGATCTGCTGTACAGTCGGGAACATGTCTGGGTCAGAGTGGATGGAGATCTGGCCACCATCGGGATCACGGACCACGCCCAGGAGAAGCTGGGAGAGATCCTTTTGCTGGATCTTCCCGAAGTCGATTCCTATGTGGAGAAGGACGAGCCGTTCGGCAGCATTGAATCGGCGAAGGCGGTGGTCGAGCTGATCTCGCCGGTCAGCGGGGTGATCATCAGCGTCAATGAGGATATCACGGATGATATCGGCATCATCAACAGCGAGCCTCATGACACCGGGTGGATGATCATCGTGGAGATGGATGATCTGGAAGAACTGGATGATCTCCTCGATACGAGGGGCTATCAGGACTTCGTGATCCGGGAAGCAGAGGTCGATTGAATCGCGGTTGGCGCATGGAGACTCCTCCCTTCTTTCCGCCGGGCATCATCAATACCTTCCGTATCATCGGTAGCTGTATCGCGAAGGGCCTGATGGAAGTGGGCATCCGGCTTTTGGAAGGGGTTCTGACGCAGGAGGAGGAGGAGCTTAAAAGCGAGCTGATGACAAAGAAGTACGGGAGCGAGAATTGGACGAAAGAAGGGTGCAAGTCATGGATATCCGGGCTCTGATCAGGGAAGAGGTCCTCGCGCAGGAGGCCTATCCGGTGGAGACCACCCCCTGCCGTATCAAACTGGATGCCAATGAGAATCCTCTGGCCATCCCCGCCAAGCTCCGGAAGAAATTTGCGACTCTCCTGGCCTCCGTTCCTCTGAACCGGTATCCCGAGGCAGGATCTGTTGGGCTGACCGCCCGTTTCGCGTCGGCTTTCGGCGTGGAGGAGGACCAGGTCCTCCTCGGCAACGGTTCGGACGAGCTGATCCAGATCCTCTGCGCGGCCCTCGCGCGGCCCGGGGCGGAGGTCATGATCCCCGTTCCCACCTTTGCCATGTACCGGATCTCCGCCCAGAACGCCGGCTGCCGGGTTGAGGCGGTCCCGCTCGACGGGGCGTTCGATCTCGATCTCGAGGCCATGCGGGAACGGATGGCTGCGCGTCCACCAGTCCTGACGTTCCTGGCCTGGCCCAACAACCCGACCGGCAACTGCTTCACACCCGAAAAGATCGAGACGATCCTGAACGAGGCCCCCGGCATCGTCGTCGTTGATGAGGCCTATTTCCATTTTTCGGGAAAGACCTTTCTGCCGCTCCTCGGCCGGTACGAAAACCTGGTCATCCTCCGGAGCCTCTCCAAGGTGGGGCTCGCCGCCATGAGGATCGGCCTCCTCATTGGGCCTCTGAACCTCGTCCATGAACTCCGCAAGGTGCGGCTTCCCTACAATATCAATGCCCTGTCGCAGGCCGCCGCCGGTTTCTATCTCGACGAGGAGGAGGCCTTCCTGAAGCAGGCCCGGAAGATCCGGCGGCAGCGCGGCGAGCTTTTTGCGGCCATGGAAACGCTCACGGGCATTCACCCCCAGCCGACCGACGCAAATTTTATTTTTTTTAGTTGCGATTTTGATGCGGATCGCGTATACAAGAAGCTGATGGAGAGGGGTATCCTGATCAAGAACCTGAGCGCCCCCGGAACGATGAAGGGCGCCATGCGTGTCACGGTGGGAACCAGCGAGGAAAACCGGCAGTTTATAGAGGTTTTGAGGGACATCATATCCGGGTAAGGAGCGTGGTCTAACACTAGGCAACAATCAAGGGTGGTATACGGCACAAAACAAAGAGTGTAGCGCCGTACTGCCCTTTTTTTGTGCCAGTTTTTCATCGGGGACCGGCGCCCAGGCGGCGGTCAATGCGATCGAGGCGATGCTGAAGGAAGAGGGCCGCGTGAAAACGATTCAGGAGTATCATGGCGAGATAAAATCTTATCAGAAAATATAAATAGGAAAGGGAGAAGAAATTTGGAAGTAAAAGTATATGACAACGATGTGGAAAAGGCCTTGAAGATCCTTAAGAACAAGCTCTCCAAGAGCGGCCTGTTCAAAGAGCTCAAACTGCGCAGAGCTTACGAGAAGCCGTCGGTGAAGAAGAAGAGGAAGACCATCGAGGCGCGCCGAAGATTGGCCAAGGTCCAGCGGCGCAGGGTCTCTTAGGAAGACTTCTCTGAGAGCGCCGTGGCCCCGGGATGACGGCTTCTCCTGCTTTTTACGAGGAATAGCATCCTTTCCGGCATAGAGGTGTGTGAAATGGACGAAAGAAATCAGTTTGTCGTAGATGCCCTGTCGATCGAGGAATCCTGGCGGATTTTCCGCATTATGGCCGAATTTGTCGATGCCTTCGAGACCCTCTCCGGCATCAGGCGCGCCGTGAGCATCTTCGGCTCGGCCAGGACCCAGCCGGATGATCCCTACTACCAGAAAGCGGAGATTCTGGCCCGGCTTCTCGCCGAAAAGGGCTTCGGCGTCATCACCGGGGGGGGGCCGGCATCATGGAGGCGGCCAACAAAGGGTCCGCGGAGGCCGGCGGTCAGTCGGTGGGGATGAACATCCGCCTGCCCTTGGAGCAGAAGCCAAATCCTTACGCGAACATCAGCATCGACTACAAATATTTTTTCATCCGGAAGGTGATGTTCATCAAGTATGCCATGGCCTATGTCATCATGCCCGGCGGCTTCGGGACGATGGACGAGCTTTTCGAGGCGATCACCCTCATACAGACGAAAAGGATCAAGTGTTTCCCCGTCATCCTCATGGGAAGCGAATACTGGAAGGGGCTTTTCGACTGGCTTAAAAAGACGATGCTCCGCGACAACAAGATCTCTCCGGCGGACATGGAACTTTTACAGATCATCGACGATCCCGCCGAGGTTGTGAGGCACATTCAGAAGTACGTCATCCTGTAAAACGGAACGGCCGTTCCTCACGTAAAATTCTCTTTTTGGGGTCCAATGGATCTTCATGACGACGATACGGGGCGGGGAGTTTCCCTCGATACGGTCCTCGCGGAGCTGAAACGGGGCAAAACCTTTCCCTGCTACCTCCTGTGCGGCGACGAAGAGTTCCGCCTCCGGAACGCCCTCGAGAAAATCACGCAGCGTCTTATCCCCGATGCACAGGATCGTGAGCTGAATCTCTTCGTGACGGACGGCGAGCACGAGGATGTCGACTCCCTCTGCGAATCCCTCATCACCCCGCCCCTTCTGCCCGGACGCAAGGTTGTCGTCGTCCGGGACACCCGCCTTTTCCAGTCGAAAAACGTCCTTATGCCCCTTATCGGCAGGATCCGGGAGCGCCTCGACCAGGAGCCGGACCGGGCGGCGGCGGATTTCATGCAATTTCTGCGGATTACGGGCCTTCAGTTTGACGACCTCAGGGACGGCGGCTGGCGGAAGATCGACGATGAGACATGGAAGCGAATCGTTCCGGATGATGATGGGCAGGGGCGGGAGACGTGGCTTCCCAAAGCCGTGGAAATTTGTGTAAGCCGCGGCGCTACGCAGGCGAAGGAACGGCCGGAGGAGACCGACCGCCTGGAGCGGACCTTGACCGGCGGGATGCCGGAGGGGAACCACCTCATCCTGACGGCCGAGGCCGTGGACCGGAGAAAGAAGCTTTTCAAGACCGTCTCGGCGGTGGGAAGGGTCCTTTCGTTCTCAAAGGTGAAAGGGGAGGTGAGGCAGCAGCGGGCCGTACAGGAGATGGCCGCCGAAATCCTGGCGAAGAGGGGGAAGCGGCTCTCATCCGGCGCCTGGTCCGCCCTCGGGCAGAAAACGGGTTTCAGCCTTCGGGAGTCGCTCTCGGCGATCGAGAAGCTGATCACGTATGCCGGAGAAAAGACGCAGATCGAGGCGGCGGATGTGGAGGCCGTCGTCGGCAGGACGAGGGAGGACACCGTCTTTGAGCTGAACGGGGCGCTCGTCGGGAGGAACCTGACCCTTGCCCTTCGAACCCTGCACGAACTCCTCGACCAGGGCCTCCATCCCCTGATGATCATGACGATGATCACCAAGGAGATCCGCTTTCTTTTTCAGGCGAAGCTCCTGATCGCCTCGGGGCGGCTGGGGTCCTTCAGTCCGGAGTTGGACTACGGCCGGTTTCAGAAGGCGGTCTATCCCGCCGTCCGGAAGTTGGCCGGCGACGGGGAGGATTCGATCGCTCTCGCCTCTCAGCACCCTTTTGTCGTCTATCAGGCCTTAAAAAACGCGGGGCGGTTTACCCGGGCGGAGCTGGCTGGTTATCTGGAACTTCTGGTCCGGACGGATCTGGCGCTCAAGACGACGGGAAAGGATCCCCGCCTCCTCCTCGAGCGCTTCCTGATCGCCGTCTGCGGGAGCCGGTAGAGCCGTCAGAGCTTCCTGAGCCGGGCCAGGGCTGCCCGTTTCTGCTTGGAGAGACGCCGGGAGGGACCCTTCTTTTTCATTCCGGTCCGTTCTTCTTCATCCGCGTCCTCCGCGCCGGGGGCGTCCGCAGGGAAAGATTCCGCGGCGCTCCGTTCGAGCCGTTCAGCGAACGCGGGGGAGGCGATGGCGGTCTTCCCGCGCCGTTCCGCGAAGACGGCGATCTCCCGGTCGGAGGTGACAACCATGATCTCCTCGCTTGCCGTCTGGAGCAATCGCTTGATCACTTCGTCGGCCTTCTCCCCGAGGCGGGAATAGATGATCTCCACGCCGCCTGCACGGTCCCGCTCTTCGGTGGGCGAGCCCCCCTCCCATCCGTCGAAGACGACCGTGATCCGGTGCCCCCTCATCTTTCGGTAACGGGCGAGGTTCAGAACGAGGGCGCGCCGCCCCTCTTCGAGGCTGATCCGCTCGTATCGCCTGAGGACGTCGGATTGACGGATCAGGTTGTAGCCGTCCACGATGATGTGCATGGTCATGTTCTCCGCCGTTTTCCTGAAAATATCCATTTGGGCAGGAGGTCATTGCCGGCAGAAGGCGAATGTGCTATAAGCCCTTCCGGTCAGGCTTCCAG
>JAHJQP010000146.1 GCA_018819165.1 Pseudomonadota bacterium | reverse complement strand
CTTTGGCAGGGATGTAGCCGGGGCCGTGGCGGAAGCGAAGCGCTATATTACCGAAGCCGTACGGCACGCCTGGCGCCTGGGCGGCGGACATGGGTCGACGAACCATCTGGCGCCGCTGTTCGCCGCCGGAAGCGGCGCGGCGATGGTACTGCCAAGGGAAAAGGGCGACGGAAATGGCGGCGGTGAGAAAATCCTCAGGGAGGTCAAATGACCGAGAGCGCAACCCGAAAGGCCCGAAAACAAGAACTTTCCTTGCCGGGAAGCCCCGTCCCGCAGGCGGTCGGCTTCACGAGAGATGCCGCTGCGGCAATTGCCCGCCGCCTGCACCAGGCGGGACATGAGGCGTTCTGGGTCGGCGGCTGCGTCCGCGATCTGCTCCGAGGGGCGGCCCCCGAGGATTACGACATCGTTACATCGGCCCGTCCGGATGAGGTCCAGGCGCTTTTTTCCCGAACAGTGACAGTCGGCGCCCGGTTCGGCGTCGTCCTCGTCATCGAGGGGGGACATCAGTATGAGGTCGCCACGTTCCGGACGGAAACCGGTTACGACGACGGGCGTCACCCCGCCTGGGTTGACTTCGCGACGGCCGAGGAGGATGTCGGCCGGCGGGATTTCACCATCAACGGCCTCCTCATGAATCCGGAGAACGGCAGGATCATCGATCATGTGGACGGCCGTCGCGACCTCGAACGAAGGATCATCCGGACGATCGGCGATCCGGAGGCCCGCTTTGCGGAGGATCACCTGCGGATGCTTCGGGCGGTCCGTTTTGCCGCCGCGTTCGACTTTACGATCGACCCGGAGACGCTCTCGGCTGTGAGGCGGCATGCGCCCGCCATCCGGCGGATCAGCGCCGAGCGGATCCATGAGGAGCTCTCCCGGATTCTTTCGGGCGGCGCGGCGCGGCGCGGCATGGAACTCCTCTCCGATAGTTCTCTGCTCGCCGAGATACTGCCGGAGGTCCATGCCCTGCAGGGGATTGTCCAGCCGCCGGCCTTCCACCCCGAGGGGGATGTCTGGGAGCATACCCTCCGGATGTTAGCCCTCCTTCCTCTGCATGAGGGCTGCGCCGATCTGTGTCTCGCGTGGGCAGTCCTCCTCCACGACGTCGGCAAGGCGGTGACCCGCTTTGAGGATGCAGCCGGCATCCATTTCTACGGCCATGTCCGCCTGGGGGAAGAGATCGCCGCCGCAATCCTCCGGCGGCTCCGCTTTTCCCGCGAGGAAACGGAAAAGATCCTTGCCCTCGTTCGGGGACACATGCTCTTCATAAACGTCCGGAAGATGCGCCCGAACCGGCTGAAGCGTTTTCTTAGGACGCCGGATTTCGGGCTCCATCTGGAGCTCCACCGCCTCGACTGTCTCGGGAGCCACGGCATGCTCGATCACTATGAATTCTGCGTGCAAAAACTGAACGAGTATTCAGAGGAAGAGCTCCGGCCGACCCGCTTCCTGACCGGTGCGGACCTGATCGAGATGGGGTATGCCCCGGGGCCGGTTTTCGGGGAGATCCTCCGCGCCGTCGAGGATGCCCAGCTTGGCGGAGAGATTGTCACCGCCGGGGAGGCGCGTTCCCTGGTCCGGAAACGGTGGGGCGACCCGGTCCCGCGGAGAGCCTGATCCGGATGCCCTCTGTCGCGTATACCGCTGCTGCATCGTCACAGACCGCTTGCATTTTCCCCTTCGTTTTCATAAGAATGGGTATCCGGAGTGGGCGATACCGGTAGCAGCTCTTCGTACGCAGGGAGGTTTTTGAAAATGGCCTTTGCCGGGGCACTCGCCCCTTTTCGGAAACGGTCGCACCTTTTCACCGGAGTGGTTATTCTGACGCTTCTTGCTGCGGGGTGCGGCCGTCCGGCTATCCGCCCCCCCGCAACGCCGTCCGCGGCAGTGGAGAAACCGGCGCTGAAGAGTCTGGGCTATACCATCCAGGCGGGGGCGTTCGCCAATGCGGAGAACGCCGCCCGTCTGACCAATTCTCTTCAGGAGAAGGGTCTCGTTGCGACCTATTTCGTGGCCCGCCGGGGTCTGTACAAGGTCCGTTTCGGTAATTTTCCGACTAAGGAGCAGGCCCATATCAGGGCTGAGGAGCTCCTTAAGGCGGGGATCATTGCTGAGTTCTATATCGTCAACCCGGAGGAGTATCCGGTTGCGCGAAGAGGGGAACTGGGCGAGGCGTACCTCCGGGAAGAGCTGGTCCGGACCGCCCGCAGTTTCCTCGGCGTACCCTATCTCTGGGGGGGAACCTCCACCGAAACGGGTTTCGATTGCAGCGGCCTGACGATGACCGTCTATCAGTTGAACGGCCTCGATCTTCCCCGGACGTCCCGGGAGCAGTTTGCGACGGGCAACCCGGTGGACCGCTCCTCGCTGGAAAAAGGGGACCTCATCTTTTTCGCCGGAGGGGGGAACAAGGTCTCCCATGTGGGCATCTATGCCGGGAACGGCGAGATCATCCATGCCGCGGGAAAGGGGAAAAGAATCAGGACAGATCCCCTCGCG
>JAHJQP010000145.1 GCA_018819165.1 Pseudomonadota bacterium | reverse complement strand
CCGGAAAGGGAAGGAAGGGGCGGTGATTCTCTAAACAGACGAAAGAAACATACCGGAACGACCGGCAAAAGTCAAAGGTGTGACCGCCTTTCGGGTCACTTCCTTCTCGTAGAGCTCCTCCATCTGGGGTTCCAGCCAACTGGATGCCCAGCGCCAGACGCTTTCCTCGATCATCTTCTGTTCCAGCGTGAATTCGAAATCAAGCGACATGACCGTTTCCTCCTTTGAAGTTGCTGCTGTATGATGACTGTTTCGTCGCGTCTGCGTTCGGTTGTCGAGGAAAAATGAATCCTTGTATGTCAGAGAAAACGCATCTGTAGCGATGAAGGCGCCGCAGGAAATCGGATGGCTTTATACGATAAACCTGCGAAAAAGTACAGCAGGAATAGTGCGGATTTTTACGAGAAAAGCGGTATTTTCATGGTTGCACAATCGGGTTTCCGTGATATATACACTGACGGAATGATCGGGTATGGGCATAGACGGAGATCCGGTCGGGAGCTACGATGGCGGAAAGGGACCCGCAGGCGGTTTTTCTGAAGGAGATCCAGGCTCGCCTGGAGCGCAAAGTGAAGGATAATGAGATCACTCTCCTGGAATACTGGAAGGAACAGGTAGACCGGGTGGCGGCGATGAAACCGGAAGGGATCGCCGCGCTCCAGCTTCAGGTGAGAAAAATCTCCGAGATGATGGCGAACCGGATCCGGATTCTGAAGAGGGAATAAGGGAGATAGACGAGTCAATTATCGGTGAACAATGATCAATGAGAAGAGATGATGCTCCATTGATAATTGATCGCCGGTAATTGATCTTTGATCGTTGGCGGTTGAAAAGATGAGAGAGATAGCGGATTTTCTGTTCGAAGTCGGGATGCTGAAAAAAACGCCCCGGAGCGGATTCCAGTTTCTCGGTTCCGGATGCGAATCGGTAGCCGAGCATGTCCTGAGGACGCTTTACATCGGGTACGTCCTGTGCAAGATGGAGCCCCTGGCGGATGAGCTCAAGGTCTTCAGACTATGCCTGGTCCACGACCTGCCCGAAGCCCGCACGGGCGATATGAATTATATGAACAAGAAGTATGTGACGGTGGATGAGAAGAAGGCGGTCAGGGAGCTTGCGGAACCGCTTTTTTTCGGCGGGGAGATCGAAGCGGTTCTCGACGAGTTCAACCGGAAGGAGACGAAGGAATCTCTGTTGGCCCATGACGCCGATCAGCTTTCGCTGATCCTCCAGCTCAAGGAGTGCGGCGATCTGGGCAATAAATACAGCCAGGAGTGGATCGACTTCGCCGTGCGCCGTCTTTCGACGGAGAATGCCCGGAAGCTGGCCGGGAGCATCCTCGATACGGACTCCTCCAATTGGTGGTTTAAGGACAAGAGTGACTGGTGGGTCAATGGTAATCATGGGTCTTCGGATCACAATGGATAGTAGGGCGCTCAGTAGAGTTCTCTTGCTGCTTTTGCTGCCGATCGGCCTTGCGGCCTGCGCAAATAAGGCCCAGCTTCGGGAACAGGCCGGCGCCCATATCAACGTCGGCTCCGCCTACCTGGGCTCGGGTCAGTACAACGCGGCGCTGAAGGAACTTCTGGAGGCGGAAAAACTGACGCCGGATGACCCGAAGGTGCATTATCTGCTCGGCATCTCGTATCATGGCAAAGGTCTCGACGAGAAGACCATCGCGGAATTCCAGAAGGCGCTTTCTCTCAAACCGGATGAATCCGAGGTTCATAATTTCCTGGGAGCGATCTATCTGGAGAAAGGCCGCTACGATGACGCCATTGCCTCCTTCGAAAGGGCCCTATCCAACATTCTGTACGACACCCCGGCGGCAACCCTCTACAATATTGGACGGGCCTATTATGAAAAGGGGCAATACGATATGGCGCTGAAGCACTACAGAGAGGCCGCGGCCAAGGAACCGTACACCGTCCTGATGCCGTTGATAGAAAAGAACATGGGCGCGGCCTGGTTGGCCAAGGGGAATCCGGAGGAAGCCGTTGTTCATCTCCGGAAATCGCTCGACCTTGCCCCCTCGCTCGCCGAATCGCATTACTGGCTCGGGTTGAGCTACCGGGACCTGAATCAGCCGGACATGGCTGCGGCGGCGTTTCGGACGGCCGTCAAGCTGGCGCCGGAATCGGAAGTCGGGCGGAAGGCAAAAGAGCGGCTCAAGACTGTGACCCCGTAAGCGGTGTAAGGCTTACTTTGGCGTACGCCGCAGTGACGAAGGATGAAGTGCAACGCAGCATATGAACTTTATAAGAAGCCGTTAAGGATCGAATCATGGCTACAAAGAAGGCAAGACGAACCGAAGAGGTCAAACATAAAAGAACGAAAAAAAAGCGGCAATTTGCGCTGTTTTCGGTGATTGTTGTGGCCTCTGTAGTATTTCTGGCCATTTTCTTCATCACCCTGTTCGATTATATCTACCCCCCGGCCACAGGAAAACACACGGCAGCCCAAAAGAGGGAAAAACAGGAAGTGATCCTCTTTTTTTCCGACGCCAACGAACGCTTTCTCGTTCCCGAAAAACGCTTCATCCCGAAGGAGAAGGCGACGGAAGAACAGGCGAAGGAGCTGATAAATGCCCTTCTGGCCGGCTCGAAAACGGGACTGGTCAATACCTTTCCGGAAAAAGCAGAACTTCAGAGCGTCAGGATGGATGGCAGTGACACGCTTTCCGTCAGTTTTAGTGATTCTCTGGTGGCGAATCATCCGGGGGGGAGCGCAGCAGAAATGGCCACAGTCTACTCCATAACCAACACCCTGACCACCAATGTGCCGGTGATCAAAAAGGTGAAGATCCTGATCGGGGGTAAGGAAAGGGAGTCGCTCAAGGGGCATATCGGCCTCCGGAATCCCTTTACCATGAACCGCGAACTGATCGCGCCGGCGGCGCCGCCGAAGGAAGGATAGCAGCGTCGTTCTGCGGTGAATCTCTATGGCCTCCAAATCCAAGCTTGCACGCACTCGTAATATAGGAATCGTAGCCCACATCGACGCCGGCAAGACCACGATGTCGGAACGGATACTCTTCTACACGGGGAGATCCTACAAGATGGGTGAGGTCCACGACGGCGAGGCTGTGATGGACTGGATGCCGCAGGAGCAGGAGAGGGGGATCACCATCACCTCGGCGGTGACCACCTGCGCCTGGGAAAACCATGAGATCCACATCATCGACACGCCGGGTCATGTCGATTTCACGATCGAGGTCGAACGGAGTCTCCGGGTCCTGGACGGGGCGGTCGTCGTCTTCTGCGCGGTGGGCGGGGTGGAACCCCAATCGGAGAACGTCTGGCGCCAGGCCGACAAGTACGGCGTTCCCAAGGTCGCCTTCATCAACAAGATGGACCGGGTCGGGGCAAACTATTCCGGGACGGTCCGGATGATGAAGGAGCGGTTCAACTCACTGCCGCTGCCGATTCAGATCCCCTTCGGAGAGGAGGAGAACTTCCGGGGGGTCGTGGACCTGATCCAGCGGCAGATCATCACCTGGGATGAAGCTACCAGAGGGTTGTCCTATGCGCGTGCGGATATCCCGGAGGAGATCCTGCCGCTGGCGATGGAGCAGCGGGACAGAATGATCGCCGTTCTCGCCGACATCGATGACGCAATTGCCGAGAAATATCTCGATGGGGTGGAGATTCCCGCGGAGGAGATCATTGCGGCCATTCGGAAAGCGACGATTTCGCTCCAGATAGTGCCCGTCATGTGCGGGTCGGCCCTGCGGAACAAGGGGGTGCAGCCCGTCCTCGACGCAGTTGTCCATTTTCTTCCCTCACCGGAAGAGATCCCTCCCGTTACGGGTGTCAATCCCCTGACGAAGCGGGAGGAGATCCGGGAGAGCAGCGACCGGGCGCCGCTGGCGGCGCTCGCCTTCAAGATCATGCAGGATGAGGGAAGGAAGCTGACCTATGTCCGAATCTATTCGGGACGGATCCGCGCGGGCGACGAACTTTACAACGCCAGCCGGGGAAAGAAAGAGAAGATCGCCCGGCTCCTGAAAATGCATGCAAACAAGCGGGAGCGTGTGGAGCAGGCGGGCGCCGGCGACATCATCGCGGTGATGGGGCTCAAGGAGATTACGACGGGGGATACGATCTGCGATGAGGCACATCCCATCCTCCTCGAACCGATAGAGTTTTATGAACCGGTCATCAGCCTGGCGATCGAGGCCAAGACCCCGGTAGACCAGGAAAAGCTCACCGTCGCCCTGAACAAGCTCCTTGAAGAAGATCCGACGCTCCGGGTCAAGTATGAGGAGGAAACGGCCCAGACGGTCATTTCCGGGATGGGGGAGCTCCACCTCGAGATCATCATCGACCGGCTGATGAGGGAGTTCAACGCCAGGGTAAACGTGGGCAAGCCCCGTGTCATGCATCGGGAGACGATTCAGAAGCGAGTGGAGAGTGAAGGCCTGTTTGAAAGGGAATTGGGTGAAAAGAAACATTTCGGACATGTGAAGCTTCTCCTGGAACCGAAGGGGCGGGGAGGGGGGATCGAGATCGTCCGCCAGCTCGAAGAGGAGGCAGCCATTCCCGGGGAGTTTCTGGCCGCTATGGAGGATGGTATCCGCGAAGGGGTATTGAGCGGCGTCCTGGCGGGTTATCCGGTGATCGATGTGCGGATCGTCATCCTCGGAGGGACCATGAAGGAGGGTGAATCAACGGCGTTGGGCTGCAGGATCGCGGCCTCCTCGGCCTTCCGCGACGGCTGCCTGAAGGCAGATCCGGTACTCCTGGAGCCGATTATGATGGTGAACATCATGACCCCCAGCGAATTTATGGGGGAGGTGATCGGCGACATCAATGCCCGGCGGGGGGAGATCCAGGCCATCGCGCCCAAAGGGGCGGTCAGCGAGATCAAGGCAAGGGTTCCGTTGAAGGCGATGTTCGG
>JAHJQP010000023.1 GCA_018819165.1 Pseudomonadota bacterium | reverse complement strand
TTTCAGCTTTGACTTGAGGTGCAGCAACGCCTCGACGGGATTTTTTAAATGCTCCAGGACGAAACAGACGAAGATGTGGTCAAAATGATCATCCGGGAAACCTGAATTGAAGATATCGGACTGCCGGAACACGACATTGCTATGCCCTGTCGCCTCCACGCGCGCTTTTGCCGCCCGGAGGGATTCATCGGATATGTCGATGCAGGTAAAGCGCGCCTCGGGGCTGTTTTTCAACAGGGTGACCGTCTGTGCCCCGACACCACAGCCGGCCTCCAGGACGGATGACCCGGCAGGGTATTTCGTGTCATGGTGCAGGAGATCGCTCAGTGTCGTCGCCTGATCGACGAGCCTGTCGACTTCTCTCTCTGAATAGCCGTGGACATATCGGTGCGCTGACTTTTTCATGGCAGATCCCCTTGGATATGGAGCTGTCCCCCCTTTTCTCCCAGGGCGAGAAACGGCGCGTGGTTGGAGGTGAAAAAGGGCGGGTCCCGCCGGAGGATCGCCGCGATCGCCGGCTGGCGCTTGAACTCCTCCTCCAGAAAACGCCGGACCACCCGCCGGTCCCAGCCCTGCGGGTGGACAAACGGCCGGTAGAGCGACAGGTCCCCCTCGTAGAACTCCCCGGTATCGAGGTGTTCCCCGTCCGGCCCCCAGAACGGGAGATTGAAGATGGCCAGGTTCAGAAAGCCGATCTCCTCCGCGTGAGCAAGGGTAAAGGCAAGCGTCCGCCTTGCCGTCTCGGGCGTCTCCGCAAGCGTCCCGAAGAGGAGATAGACATAGGTCGCGATCCCCGCCCCCTTCAGGTTCTTCAGGGCTGCCGACGCCGTATCCAGGTCAATTCCTTTATTCAGGGCGTCGAGGACCCCCTGATCGCCCGACTCCAGTCCCACTTGCAGCATCGCGCAGCCGGAATCCCTCAACCGTCGGCAGAAATCGGGGTTGGCGAGGTGCGGCGTGATCCGGGCGAAGCCGTACCAGGGCGCCCCGAGCGGGTTTACGGCCAATTCATCGAGGAGAGCGGGGCTGAGCGCATTGTCGAGGAAGTGAATCAGCGCCGGTCCCGTCTCTGCCGTCAGGGTGCGGAGGTCCGCCGTGACCTGCCCGGGCGGAAGCGACCGGTAAGGGTTCCCCTCGACCTGTTCCGGGCAGAAGGAGCAGCGGCGCCACCAGCAGCCGCTGGAGGCGCTGTAGGGGAGTATCGTCCCCGGCGCAAGGTAATCGGCCAGCGGAAAACCGTCAAGGTCCGGCCGGTTCGGGCGACCGTCGTGTTCCTTTCCGAGGAGGGCAAGAAGCGGGGCCTCGCCCGGCCCGGCGATCAGCTCATCTACGAGGCCCCCGAAGGGATTCTTCCAGCCGGGACGCCGCAGCCAGGAGGTAACGAGCCCCCCGCCGAGGACGATCCGGACCTCCGGAAACGCCCGCCGGAGGAACCCGATCATGGCAAAAGTCGTCAGGGCCTGGCTTAGGAAGTTAAGCGAGAAGCCGACATGCGTACCGGTGGTCTCGGCGAGGACCGCCGGAAGGCGTTCGCGGAACCAGGTATAAAAGGGGTTCAGTTCCGGCTCGTCGGCGGCATAAAGGAGGTCGGTGCTTCGGACGGGGGAGAGCCTTTCGTCCTCGTAATCGGCGAGGCTCAGGCGGACGCCGGAGGGTCTGGCCGCCGTCGCGAGGATGCGGTTCACGTCCGTCACCTGCCGGCGATACCGGTCGGGATTCTGGTAACCTTCCCGGGATCTGAGAAGCGCCATATTTTCCGCCAGATGCCGCGACGCCCGCCGTGTCCAGCGGTCTCCCTTTTCCCGCTCCCGGGGCGCCGCTTCCATAACCCTGCTCAAATCGGCACTGCCTCCGCATGACGATGGCTTGTCTCCCCCCACCCTCCTATCCAGCGCCGTCACCCGGTCGGAAACCTCATTTTGTGTGCCGGCCGATGTCAGGAGGGCGATCTGCCCCTCTACATTGGCGTCCCAAACCCGGCAGGCGACACCGTGGCGCCGGAGCGCCCCTGCGAGCCGCGCCGGTCCCCCCGGCGCCTCGCAGGCCTTCGCTGTCGGCGGATGGATGAGAAGGATGGAGTTTTCTTTCCTGATTTTTGGATTCATTCTGTGAGACCTATGCCTCCTGATCCGGATATTGCATGCGTTCCCGGGAGAATGTCAACGAGTAAATGTTACTGACATTGTACCAGTTGTTTATTGACAAACAAAACCCTTCCCCCTATAATTTCACTGAAAAAAAGGACTTCTCGTCAAACGAGTCCCGCACGATTCTTACGAGAGGCGGAGATATCCGTTGAAGGGTTGAGTTACTCGGGCGGCAACACCGAAAGGGGGCATTCTCATGAGTGACGGCAAGGGGATTTTTCGGGCTGCGGCGTTTCAACTCTCGCCATGCCTTTTTGATCGGGATGGCTCAACGGAAAAAGTTGTCAAGGCCATTGAAAAATGTGGTCGGGAGGGAATTCTGCTGGCCGTGTTTCCAGAAACCTTTATTCCGAACTTCCCCTATTTTGCCTGG
>JAHJQP010000144.1 GCA_018819165.1 Pseudomonadota bacterium | reverse complement strand
CCCAAAGAATCGTGTTTGATAAGAATTTCCTTTGGGATGGGCAGAGTATAAAATAAGCCGAAAGAGCGGTCAAGGAGAAAATACGAAGAAAAAACAGGGATGGATAAGGGAGTTAAGGGGTTTTGGGCTGATTAGCCGGGTGATATAGGGGCCGGATTGAGTAATTTAAATTTAATAGGGAGGAAGGTGGGGCCAAGGTCCCAAGTTGGTGACAAACCTCTCCACCCAGACCCGGGTTTGGTATTTTTTATTCACCAATCTAATGAACGGTTAGGGAAAGGGAGGTGGAGCGGCGGCCGCCCTTTTGAGAAATCAGCTCACCTTTTGGTTGAGTCACCCGTCAAGAAGGCATTTTTTGAGCACAATTCAGGCAGGCCTCTCCTGCACGCCTCAAATTTTCAAGGCGTTATGCCTGTATGAGTTGATCCCAGGAATGCTCAGGGTCCCGATAAAGGTGATCGTCATTCATTTCCGATTGAAATGATGTATACCAGTCAAAATTACCGAATGCTTGATTTTCAGGAAGGACGCATCAACCGGATGAACCAGATTTATTATCCTGCTCAATGAGGATATGCAGAGGGATTTTTTAGTGGTGAATACCGGTCAGACGGCGCAGGGAACTGAGCGTCCGGGAAGGAGCTGCAGGCGGAACCGTCTGGTGACGAGGATTTCCCGATCCAGAAGCGGCGTGATTTCACATAGAGGCGAGAAGCGATACCCCATCTTTTTCACAGCGCGAATGAGTTGGACGAAGTTCTCGCTCATCAGCCCGCCTTCAACTTCCGCATGGACCGGCAGGACATGGATGCCTCCCGCTTGAAGCTCGGAGAGAATCCGTCTTTCCCCCGCTTCAATACCCGTCTCCTCGAAGCAGGGGAGGTCCGACGGTATCTCGATAAGGTCGAGCCCCTCATGGATGAAGGGAGACTTTGCCCGCGTGCAACTCAGGTATTCGAAACGGTGGCAGCGGATGACATCGAGGACGCGATCGTCGATCATCCAGGCCGGAGCTCCGAAAGAGGCAGGCTTCTTACCCGTCAGCTTTTCAAACCCGTCGATACCGCGGTTGAACCAGTCGTGTATCCATGCCTCCGGGCGCACGGTAAGTTCATCCTGCCAGCGCCGGTGATCCCAGGCATGAAACTGGACCTCGTGACCCTCCCCCATGATCTGTCGCACCAGATCGGGGAAAGAAAGGGCAATCATCGGGGAGGGAAGAAGCGTTCCGTAAAGGGCGGTCCGGAAGCCGTAGAGACTTGCGGCGCGCGTCCGGATCATCTTCTTGAGAAACCGCGGATTCTTCAGAAGCTGAAGAATCGCCCTTCCCGAGGCATCCGGACCGATGCTCAGGTAAAAGGTGGCCCGGAGATCATTCTCCCGCAACAGGGAAAGAAGGCGGGGGACTCCTCTCTTCATCCCCTGATAGGTGTCCACATCGATCTTCAGCGCCAGTATCCCGGTCACGCCCTCCCCTCTCCGCCCGCCGCTCACCCCCTGACGCTTCGTGAAGAACTGTCAAAACCTCTTAACTCCTCACTCCTCATACGCCGCAAGCCTGCCCCCGCGAAAGCAAAGCAAGGGACTTTTTACGAAGCCATCAAGGCTCGTTTTCCTCAAGGAACGAATAGAGCGTCATCCGTAGGGAATCCTCCAGGCCGACCTTAGGGGACCACCCCAGGAGCAGCCTCGCCTTTTCGATGTTCGGTTTCCGCGCATAGATATCCTGATAGCCTTCCCCGTAGTAAGTCTGCGCAGAAACCTCGATGATCTCCGAATAGGTCTCGTCCGCTCTGTGATCCGGATGGTTAATGAAAAGCTTCTTCAGGAGGTCGGCAAGTTCCCTGACGGAGCACTCGTTTTCGGGATTGCCGATGTTGATGATCTGATTTTTGCAGACGTCGCCTTCATTTGCCAGAATTCGCATCAGGGCACAGATGCCGTCGTCAACGTATGTGAAGCAGCGCTTCTGGCTGCCGCCGTCGACGAGTGTAATCGGCCGTTTCATGAAAAGCTCGGCGATGAACTGCGTGACCACCCGTGAACTGCCCTCCTTTGCTGCGTAGAGCGAATCGAGGCGGGGGCCGATCCAGTTGAAGGGCCTGAAAAGGGTGAATTCGAGGTGTCCCCGCGTGCCGTAGGCGTAGATGACGCGGTCCAGGAGCTGTTTGCAGCAGGAGTAAATCCAGCGCTCCTTCCGGATCGGCCCCACTACGAGGAAGCTCTCATCCTCCTTGAACTCCGGATCGGAGCAGGCGCCATATACCTCCGAGGTGGATGGGAAGGCCACCCGCTTGTGGTACTTCACGCACTGCTTGATCACATTTAAGTTCATCTCGAAATCGAGGTTATAGACGCTGATGGGGTCTTCCACATAGAGTTTTGGCGTAGCGATGGCCACCAGAGGGAGAACGACGTCACATTTCTTGATGTGATATTCAATCCACTCCCGGTTGATCGCGATGTCCCCTTCGATGAAGTGGAAACGCGGATTCCGGAGGTTTTTACCCAGACGGTCGTCGGACAGGTCCATGCCGAAAACGCTCCAATCCGTCTCGTCGAGTATCCGCTGGGTCAGATGATGACCGATAAACCCGTTTACCCCCAGGATCAATATCTTCATGATAGAATCGTTCCTTCCCTGTCTTTAAAGTATTGGATGATCCCCTCTCCGGTCATCCTTTGTGAGCCGGTCTCTACATCGAGAAGGCGGAGTCTCCTCCGTCCCGTCCGGATGAAAACGCCCTCCCCTTCGGTTTCAATCGTTCCGGGCTGCTTTGCCCCTGAATCCGCTTCTTCCTCCGCCGCAGCCCACCAGACCATCAGCCGCGATCCGTCCGGAAGAGTGCAAAAGGCGCCGGGCCACGGCTCCGTGACCGCTCGGACCAGGTTATAGATCCTTTCGGCGGGCCATCTCCAGTCGATCCTGCCGTCTTCCGGCCTGCGGCCGCCGAAATAGCTCCCCTGGCTTATATCCTGAGGTCTGCGCGGAGCCCGCCCTTCTTCCATCAGCGGCAGTAACTCACCCAAAAGCGCTCCCGCCGCAACGCAGAGCTTTCCGTAAAGTGTAAGCGCGGTATCATCCGGAGCGATCCGCACCGCCAGCTGGCCGACGATATCCCCGGCATCGGCCTGTGCGACCATGTGGTGCAGTGTGACGCCTGTCTGCGTCTCCCCGTTGACAAGAACCCAGTTAACGGGACATCGCCCTCGGTAGGCGGGAAGCAGCGAACCGTGGAGATTATACGCGCCCACGGGTGGAATACGGAGGATCGCCTCCGGAAGCAGATGCCGGTAATAGAAGGAAAAGATCATTTCCGGACAGAGGTCGGCAATCCTGGCGGCCCATTCCAGACCCCGGAGCTCCGTGGGGCAAAGGACGCCGATACCCCGTTTGTTCCCCCAGGCCTTCACCGAGCCGAACCAACAGTTTTCTTCCGGGTCATCCTCATGGGAAAAAATGCATGCAATCTCATAACCGGCGCGGCAAAGAGCGTTGAGTCCTGCCAGCCCCATCTTGTGGTAGGCGAAGACCACGGTTTTCATGCGCCTTCTCCCGCCTGGGGAAGATCGCCACCGTAGATCCGCTCGATCACATATTCGGGTCTCTTCCGGACTTCCCGGTAGATCCTTCCAATATACTCCCCGATCACCCCGAGGGCGAAAAACTGGAGTCCCACGAAAGCGAACAGGATCGCAAACAGGGTGAAGACCCCCTGCGCCGCCCAGTG
>JAHJQP010000143.1 GCA_018819165.1 Pseudomonadota bacterium | reverse complement strand
CGCGCCGAAAATGTCGCTCTGCATGGCGATACGGTTACGGTCGCGGGTAACCATCTGCATCACGGGTTCCATTCCCATCTGAATTACAAAGGCACAGGTGGCAATGCTGGACATGCGCACGATGGCCGTCTGGTTATCCGTTACATTGACTGCATCCACATAACCGCGTAGAAAATCAACCTTTCGCCGTATAACACTGACATCATTGCCCTTGGGAGGTCCCAGTTCGGACGTGACGGCAAAATGCCCTTTTTCAAACACCTTCTCTAAATTGCCATCCGATTTCATACCTTGAGATCCTCCCTTACAATGCTTCTCGGTCCGCTATCCCTCGACTCCACACCCCACTGTTTGGCGGGAATAATTGCCGAAAGCCTGTGAAGTTGGCCCAGGGACTTGGAGCGGTCGTAGATCAGTTGCCAGGCACAATCCGTCTCGCGCTTAATTTCACATTTCCCCTTTGATGAACCGCCGCAAGGACCGTTCAACAACTGCTTGGCGCAGCGGGCAATCGGGCAAATGCCTGCCGTCTTTTCCAGGATGCAGTTACCGCAGGCCTGGCAGCGTTCTTCCCAGACTCCGTGCGCTACTGTTTCCCCCATGAACGTGGTATTGACACCCGGGAAAATCTGTGTCGCGGGAAAATAGCGGGCAAGTGTCTGCACTCCGACCCCGCAGGAAACGGACAGGACCGCCTCGACCTTGCCGATCGTATCCGTCAGCTCCTGCGCAAACTCCGGTTCGCACTGCCGGGCAGGTGTGGATTCGAGAATTTCTATGGGCTTCCCCATTTTTCGTCTCGCCATCCTGAGGGCTGAAGCCAGCAAGGCGCCGTCTTTTTCACCGCCGGCATTACATACGGTCACACAGGCGCCGCATCCCGAAAGCAGGATTTTGCCGTACGGGGCCAAGTATTCCAGTATTTCTTCAAAGGGTTTCTGTTCGGCTTTAATCATCTTGTTGTCACTCCTCAATATGAAAATGAGAGAAAATGTTCTCGCTATTTTGCCGGGTTCGGCCCCAACTGGCGCAATTGATCCACTTTCTGCATAAGAATCTCCGTAAATTTTACGCCGCTGTTTGTAGCCACGTGGAAAATTTCCAGTCGCTCTGACTCCAGACCGATTTTTGCCATTATCTGCTTCGCATAGCCGACACGGCCTTTGAGCCGTATATTGCCTTGCAGGTACCGGCAATTCTCTTCATAACAGGCAAAAACCACAACACCATCCGCGCCGCTTTCAAGGGCCTTCAGCAAATAAAGAGTCTCGATGCGACCGGAACAGGGTACGGGAACGAGCTCCAGATTATCGGGCATTTTCAATTTCAATGTCTTCGCCATTTCCGCGGCGGGAACCCCCGATTGCTCGCAGCAGAAGGCAACAATTTTAGGATCGAAGATTGACATGGTCTCTCCCTAAATATCCGGCTTTTCCCAACCCTCCCTGCCCACAATGCGGGCCTTGCGGGATGCTGACGGTTTTACTGGTACAAGGTTATGGCCCTGGCCGGACACTCGGCCGCACAGATGCCGCATCCGAAACAGGCGACAGGTTCAATTCTGGCCGCCCCCCAAAGGGTTCCGTCATTCTCTACGGCCGGAGCGGCATAGACATTCCGTTCCCCGTGCTTTTCCATGCCGATGGCGGCGTGGGGACAAAGCCGCACGCAGGTATAACAGACGGCGCATTTCCGGGGATCGACCTCGGCCACGGGATTTGCGGGGGTGTATGCCCCCGGGTGAAGAAGGGCCTTTACCTCCTGGACAACTGCGTGCGCCTCGCTAAGCGATTCCGTAACGATCTGGGGAAAACGGCAGGCCCCTGCCAGGAATATTCCCCGCCTGTTGGACAAGACCCTCTGAAACTGGGGGTTATCATCCATGAGCATGCCGCTTGTACCGGGACGAAGCTTAATAACGCGGCAGAGCTCTTCCGCTGTCGGATCGGCGGTAAAGGTCTCGCCTGTGACAACCAGGTCGGAGAGGAGAGAAACGGTATCCCGCTCCTCTTTGCGCAGGATGGTCATGTCCTGGAGCTCGACGCTCACCCGGTCGTCGGTGGGCGACAATACGGGAGGCTCGTCGTACTTGAAGAAAAGCACCCCCTTTTCCCGCGCCCGACGATACAGCCTTTCCATGCCGGACGCGGAAACTTTGAGGTCTCCGGCGACAACGGCAACCCGGCATCCCTTTTCCTGCAGGATGAGGGACTGCTTGACGGCATTAACCGTATCTATCTTTATATCATCGTTGGTCCGATCAAGAAGATAGGTCACAGTCTTCACCGGCTGCCCTTTCCAGGCTAAAGACACGTCCCGACTTCCGGCAAGGAGTTTTTCCATTTCGGACAATCCGATTACCCTGTCCCCGCCGTTCATGGCAGCGGACGGCCGGGTTATGCAGCCCGTCGCCAGCACCAAAACCGATGGCGAAAGGACTGTCTCCCCGCCGTCCCGGGTGCGGATCAACGCCTGAAAACATCCCAAATGACCGTCGAGACGCTTAAGCTGCGCCCCCTTGTGCACGATGATATTTCCCGTGCTCTCCACGTCCGCAATCATGTCGTCGAGCCACTGTTGGACGTCTGTGTGGCGATCATAAAAAAAGTGCAGATGCCTGATTCCGCCGCCCAGCGATTCTCCGTTCTCTGCAATAACTACCTGCATTCCTTCCCGGGCAAGTTCCCGGGCTATGGTGATGCCCACTACTCCCCCGCCTATGATAAGCACTTCCGGTTTGAGGTTGATGGGCGCCGGAGCAGCGTATTTGCCGCCGTAAACCGTCTGATACATCAATTACCTACCCTGCAAATAATTATGAACCAATGCGGCTGTGGCTTTGGCCTGGGTCACAGAGCGGTCGATATCCTTTGGGCCGGCGCAGGCGCCGGTTACAAAAAGACCGCTGCCCCGGGGCGGGATAGCCAGAAAGCCTTCCTCGTCAAAGCCGATGCCGAGAAGATCAGCCAGGGCTTTTGCCTCTTTTTTCAGAACCATACCGACGGAAAGAACCACCATGTCGAAGGACTCCTCGATGACCTCTCCCCGTCCGGGGTCGGCAATCCTGACCCGAAGATCGTCGGTCACTGGGGAATGGTAGACCTTGGAGGGAAGGGATCGGATAAAACGAACACCCTCATCCTCCCGGCAGGCATTCAGAAAATCATGAAAGGATGCACCGGCCGGTTGGATGTCCATATACAGGAATGTGGCGTTGACCTCGGGATATTTATGCCTGATTGCCCGGATGAGACGGAGGGCATAGGCGCAGCAGACCTGAGAGCAGTACAGATTCCCTATCGACTCGTCACGGCTTCCCACACATTGGAAAAACGCGATATTACGGGGCAGCCGGCCGTCGGAAGGACGGCAGAGCTTTCCCTGATAACGGAGCATTTCTTCAAGGTCCCGCGCCGTAACGACATTCTTGATGACGCCGTATCCGTATTCGCCTTTCCCGGAAGCCTCGTAGGGATCAATTCCCGCGGCGACGACAATGGCTGCTGCTTCAAGTTCCGAGATCTTGCCGGCCTTCGTGAGGGAAACCCTATAGCTTCCCGGACCTCCCACCACTTTCGTAATCTCGGCGCCGGTGAATTGGGGAATTTGCGATTGTTCACCGATCTCTTTCAGTTTCCTGTCCACGACACAGGCAAAACACTTGTTGCATGTCTCCGAGGCCTTGCAGCAGAAGCGGGCAGCAAGTCCGCCCAGAGACGCCTCTTTTTCTATGAGCGCAACCGGCACTCCGAGACGATTAAGCTCCAGTGCGCACACGATACCGGAGATACCACCGCCGATAATTAGTCCCGAGTGATTATTTTTATCAGTCATTTTAGACGTTATATTTCCTCGTCTCCGAAAAGAAATGATGCGGCATTACAGTTCAGGCCGGGAATTTTAAGTAAAGGATATCCCCCTTGATAGTAAAGTGCTTTTTGGTGCGTGAGTTTATGAAAATGGTTCTCGTGTGTCAAGATAATTTAATATAAACTTAGCGGTGGATTTTGGTCCAGTTTTGCCTTGACAAGCGTCTGAGCTTTATTGTAGCAATTCG
>JAHJQP010000142.1 GCA_018819165.1 Pseudomonadota bacterium | reverse complement strand
TTACCCACAACCGCGTCCGGCCGTGCTATTAAAGGGCTGCCAGACGCGGATGTGGATAACTCCAGAGAAGATTTGAATCTACGATTAGACGACATTATTATGCCTCAAATGATTTTTGCCCCACCTTTTGAACGATACTGACGGGTTGGATACATAGGACGTGCCGGGGGCGACCCCGAAGAAACCGGATTCAGGATTGATGGCATAGGGTCTGCCGTCCGGGCCGATCTTGATCCAGGCGATGTCGTCGCCGACGCATTCGCATTTCCACCCGGGGATGGTCGGCGTCAGCATCGCAAGGTTGGTCTTGCCGCAGGCCGAAGGGAAGGCGGCCGCAATATGGTACTGTTTGCCTGCGGGGTTCGTTATACGCAGGATAAGCATGTGCTCGGCCATCCACCCTTCCCGTTTCGCCATGGCCGAGGCGATGCGCAGCGCCAGGCATTTTTTCCCGAGCAGGGCGTTGCCGCCGTAGCCGCTCCCGTAAGACCAGATGAGGTTCTCCTCCGGGAAGTGGCTGATGTACTTCTTGTCCAGAGGGGCGCAGGGCCAGGAGACGTCCTTCTCACCCGGAGCGAGCGGCGCGCCGATGGAATGCAGGCAGGGGATGAACTCGCCGTCGGCGCCGAGTTTCTCGATCACTTTTGTCCCGACGCGGGTCATGATGTGCATGTTGCAGACCACATAGGGGCTGTCCGTTATCTCGATGCCGATCTTGGCGATGGGCGAATCGACGGGGCCCATGGAGAAGGGAATCACATACAGGGTGCGACCCTGCATGCAGCCTTTGTAGAGTTCCGTCATTGTTGCCTTCAGTTCCCCCGGGTCGACCCAGTTGTTCGTCGGACCGGCGTCGTCTTTATTCGTCGTGCTGAGGTAGGTGCGCGATTCGATCCGGGCCACGTCGCTCGGCTGGGAACGGAAGAGGAAGCTGTTGGGCCGTTTGGCGAGCGGTGTGGCCATGCCGCTTGCCGCCATCTGCTTCATCAGACGGTCGTACTCCTCACGGCTGCCGTCGCACCAGTATACGGCGTCAGGCCGGCAAAGCCCGGCGATTTCATTAACCCAGTTATTCAGTTTTGCGTGTCTGACCATAATAAAAAACCTCCTCAGATGATGCTCAAGGTTCAAGAGCAGTTGATTCTCAAGCCACGGGTCATCAAAACGGGCGATCCGTTATCGCTGCAGCTCAATCCCTGCAATCTTCTCATAATACCGGACCAGGGCGCTGTGATCGGCATCCCCCATCCCTTCGTCCTTCAGCGACTGCATCATCGCCATGACTTCGTCGGTTAGCGGCGTCGGCACATCGATACCCCTGGCCGTTTCCAGGACATTGTTCAGGTCCTTGATGTGGAGGTTGATCCGGAAACCGGGTTTGAAATTCCGGTCCATCATCATTGGGGCCTTGGCGTCCATAACGGTGCTCCCGGCCAGGCCGCCCCGGATCGCCTGATGGACGAGGTCGGGGTTGACACCCGCCTTGGTGGCCAGGACAAGGGCTTCGGAGACGGCGGCGATATTGGCGGCCACGACGATCTGGTTGGCCAATTTCGTCACGTTGCCGGCCCCGATCTCCCCGCAGAGGACGACGGAGGCGCCCATCAACTTCAGGAGTGGAAAAAACTCATCGAAATCGGCCTTGCTGCCGCCGACCATGATCGACAGGGTCCCGTCTATGGCCTTCGGCTCCCCGCCGCTGACCGGGGCGTCGAGCATCCGAATCTTCTTTTCGGCGAGTTTCGCTGCGATTTCACGGCTGACGAGGGGGGCGATGGAACTCATGTCGATGATGATCGAACCGGGCTGGGCGGCCTCAATGATGCCGTTCTTTCCCAGGACAACCTCCTTCACGTGGGGGGAGTTGGGGAGCATCGTGATGATCACATCCGTCTTTGCCGCCACATCTTTAGGGGAAGTCGCTTTTTCCGCTCCCGCCCGGGCGATCTCGTCAAGCGCTGCAGGGACGATGTCGTAAATCAAAAGGGGATAGCCCGCCCTCAACAGATTCTTGCTCATGGGCTTTCCCATGATTCCCAGGCCGATGAAACCGATCTTCTTCATCTTTTTTCACTCCCTTTCTTGCTTCGTTCTGCTTAAAGGTGAATAGGATCGCATCCCGCAAGTCCCGCCCGGCAGGGTTGGGGATGAGGGACGCACAAAAAAGTCTCTTACTGGGAAACCGAGGCCCTTAGGGCGCGCCTCACAAAGAATATCCATGTGAGGAAAGCCACGCAAGCGAGCTTTGCGTGTCCGGCGCCGGAATGTACTCCATCGAAACAAACCCGTCATAGCCTACGCGATCGATCTCCGCCAGCAGCAATTTGAAGTCGGTCTCCCCGGTGCCCGGCTGGTGGCGCCCCGGGCAGTCGGCGATCTGGATATGACCGATCCGGTCCAGTTGGTCGCGGAGAATTGCCGCCACGTTCTCGTTCTCACGCCGTGCGTGGTAGACGTCGATCTGGAGATAGGCGTTGGGATGGCCGATCTCTTTGAGCAGTCTGAGAACCTGTCCGCAGGTGTTCAGGGCGAACCCGGGCACGTCGAGGCGGTTGACCGGTTCGACCATGAGCCTGATGTTCTCTTTCTGCAGGGATTCAGCGGCATACCGGATATTTTCCATGAGGGTTTCCGAAATCTCTCCGTCCGAGAACGCCTCATTCTTCAGGCCAACCAGGCAATTCAGGCGGTCGACGCCGAGGGTTCGCGCCGCGTCGATGCCTTTTGCGACTCCCTTGCGAAATTCCTCCTTCCGCTCGGGATTGGCCGCCGTTCCACGATCGCCGCCCGCCCAGTTGCCGGCGGGAAGGTTGCACAGGACGAGTTGAAGACCGGTTTCCTTCAGTTGGGCTTTGATCTCCTCCTGGTTGAAATCGTAGGGGAACATGAACTCTACGGCGTCCAAACCCGCCCTGCGGGCCGCGGCAAACCTTTCCATAAAGGGAATTTCCGTAAAGAGAAACGTCAGATTGGCTGCAAAGCGGGGCATATTTTTAATCCTTTCTTATTTCTGTCCTCGGCCCGGCCGTTTCGGATCAATGCGCCTCCTCCATCGCCCCGGCGATGTACATCATCGTCAGGAGCATGAAGACGAGGGTCTGGATGACTGAGGTGAAGATCATGAGCACGAAAACCGGCAAAGGCACCAGAAACGGCACCAGCAGGATGACCACTGCCAGGACGATGTCCTCGCCCATGATGTTGCCGAACAGCCGGACGGAAAGGGAAAGGGGCCGTGAAAGATGGCTGATGATTTCGATCGGTATCATGATCGGGGTGAGCCACCAGATGGGTCCCATGAAATGCTTGACATACTTGAAGCCGTGGATCCGGATCCCGACCACATGGGTCATCACGAAGACCACGACGGCCATGGAAACCGTGGTGTTGAGGTTGGCCGTCGGCGATTCGAACCCCGGGATGAGGCCGAGGAGGTTTGAGGTGAGGATGTAGAGACCCAGAGTCGCGATGAGCGGGAAGAACTTCCTCCCCTCCGGCCCCATCGTTTCGACAAGAAGATCGTCGAACCCCCCGAGGACCGCCTCCATGATGTTCTGGAACCTGCCCGGGAGCATGTTCATCCGGCGGGTGGCCAGAAAAGAGAAGAGGGCGAGCATGGCAATGACAAACCAGCTGTAGGACACGACGACGAGGTGGTGTTCCTTCAGCCAGTGACTTTCGAAGAACAGCAGGGGTTCCATTTTCTATCTGACCTCCCCGATAGGGTATTTCTTTGACAGCGCTAAGACGGTTGTCAGGATGATGTTCAACACAACGACGGAAAGACCGATGACGAGGCCGATCACGTCGGCGAGGTTGCCGGAGATGATCCAGTAGAGCACGAGACCGGTCACGGCCAGACGGATGTAGTAGCGCACGAGGATCGCCTTCCTGGCCTGGCTCGGATGTTTCGTAAAGACGTTCAGAAGGTTGCGGTACAGCCAGTGGAAATTGACAATGCTGATCAGGCCCCCATAGAGGATTCCGAGGCTGAAGCGGGAGGAATGCAGGAGAAGGCTCCCGACGACCAGAATCGCGAGGAGAATCCAGTTCATGATCTCAAGCCTTTTTTGAAGGGGGTCTTTTTCTGTGGGGTTCACTTTTTACACACGTGATGATCTGTTTTTTTTACTCTTTAAAGTACTTCTTCATCAGGACATAAATGTTCCTGAAACCGGCGGCAATTCCTATCAGCAGAAAAAGGAGGGTGAAATAGGGTTCCGTTTCCAGTTTCCTGTCCAGCCAGGTTCCCAGGAAGAAGCATCCAAAGATGGCTAAGGCCATGGAGATGCCGATGCTGCTTGCATAGGCCATCTGGATCGCGGATTTTTTCGTCTCCTTATCCACCGCTTGCTTTCTAACACAATCCGGTTATGAAGTCAAAGGAAAATCAGTCCTGTTCCCCGGAGGCGACCCGCGTGCTCCGGTACCAGTCGATGGTCTTTGCGAGCCCTTCCCGGAAGTTCGTCCGCGCCCGGAAGCCGAATTCCACGAAGGCCCGGGTCGTATCCAGCATCCGCCGCGGCTGTCCGTCGGGTTTGGTCGTGTCCCAGGCAATCTGTCCCTTGAATCCCGTCAGTTCCACGATAAGGGCGACCAGGTCCCGGATGGAGATCTCGAAACCGGCGCCGATGTTGACCGGCTCTTCCTTGTCGTAGCGCTCCGTGGCCAGGACGATCGCCTCCGCGGCGTCCTCCACGTAGAAGAACTCCCGCGTGGCGGCGCCCGTTCCCCAGACGACGATCTCCTGATCGCCACGCATCACGGCGTCCGCGCATTTCTTGATCAGGGCGGGGATGACGTGGGAAGAGCGGGGATCGAAGTTGTCTCCGGGACCGTAAAGGTTGACCGGCAGAAGGAAGATGGCGCTCATGCCGTACTGCCTTCGGTAGGCCTGGGCCTGGACGAGCAACATCTTCTTGGCTAATCCGTAGGGGGCGTTGGTCTCCTCGGGATAGCCGTTCCAGAGATCATCCTCCTTGAACGGCACCGGTGTGAACTTGGGGTAGGCGCAGATCGTCCCCAGGGCCACAAACTTCCTGATTTTCCGGAGGCAGCCCTCATGGAGGAGCTGGACCCCCATCATGATGTTCTCATAGAAGAGGGAACCGGGATTCTCCTGGTTGAAGCCGATGCCGCCGACCTTGGCGGCCAGGTGGATGACGATGTCGGGCCGCTGTTCGTCGTACAGCCGCCGGATATCCTCCGGGCGGATCAGGTTGTATTCGGGGAGGTCGGCCACGAGGATTTGGTCGTAGCCCCG
The DNA here is from genome assembly GCA_018819165.1 of Pseudomonadota bacterium. Taxonomy (GTDB): domain Bacteria; phylum Desulfobacterota; class Syntrophia; order Syntrophales; family UBA5619; genus JAKAFS01. The sequence continues at coordinate 6,102 of JAHJQP010000142.1, read as the reverse complement.
TTCCCGAAAGATCCGGACGAGGTGCCGGCCTAAAAACCCTTTGCCGCCGGTGATGGTGATGCGGTTGTCTTTCATCCTTCCCCTTCAACCCATCCGATGGTTGCCGGAGGCGTATCCCGCATCGAGAAGGGTCTTCTCCTTTGCGGCGATCTCCAGATCCGCCCCAACCATCATATCGATGAGCCGATCGAAGCTGACTTTCGAACTCCAGTTCAGGGTCTTGCGGGCCTTCGTTGTGTCGCCGAGGAGGACGTCCACCTCCGTGGGGCGGAAGTAGCGGGGATCGATCGCCACGTGCCGCTGGTAGTCAAGATCGAGGCGTGCGAAGACCTTCTCGGCGAATTCACGCACCGAATGGGTCTCGCCGGTGGCGATGACGCAGTCGTCGGGCCTCTCCTGCTGGAGCAACAACCACATCGCCTCTACGTAGTCCCCGGCGAAGCCCCAGTCGCGCTTTGCCTCGAGGTTTCCGAGATAGAGCTTCTCCTGGAGGCCGAGCTTGATCCGTGTTGCTGCCCGGGTGATCTTCCTCGTGACAAAGGTCTCGCCGCGGCGGGGGGACTCGTGGTTGAAGAGGATGCCGTTGGCGGCGAAGAGTTTGTAGGCTTCCCGGTAATTCCGGACGACATAGTAGGCATAGACCTTGGCCGCGGCGTAGGGGCTCTGCGGCTGAAAGGGGGTCGCCTCGCCCTGGGGGGGCGGCGCCGCGCCGAACATCTCGCTGGAGGAGGCCTGGTAGAAGCGGGCCTTGATCCCCGTCTTCCGGATCGCCTCGAGGAGGCGGATCGTCCCGAGGCCGGTCACGTCCCCTGTATATTCGGGCATGTCGAAACTCACCCGGACGTGGCTCTGGGCGCCGAGATGGTAGATCTCATCGGGTTTGATCTCCTGGAGAAGGTCGGTGAGCTGGCCGGAGACGGAGAGGTCGCCGTAGTGGAGGTAGACCCGCGCCTGGGGGTCGTGGAAGTCCCTGTAGAGGTGATCGATACGATTGGTGTTGAAGGTGCTGGCCCGGCGGATAAGGCCGTGGATCTCATAGCCCTTCGCGAGCAAAAATTCGGCCAGGTAGGAGCCGTCCTGGCCGGTGATGCCGGTGATGAGTGCTTTTTTCATGCAAAACCTCCCTGCTAGTGGGGACAGATTTCAAATCTGTCCCCAGGATCTGGATCAGGCCGGACCGCAGCGGTAGTAGTCCCGGTACCATTCGACGAAGCGTCGGATCCCCTCCGCGATAGGGGTCGCGGGTTTGAAACCCACGTCGGCCGAGAGGTCATCCACATCGGCAAAAGTGGCCGGCACATCCCCCGCCTGCAGGGGGAGAAAGTTTTTCTGCGCCTTTCTGCCGAGATGCCCCTCCAGGATCGCGATGAAATCCAGGAGGGCGATGGGTTGGTTGTTCCCGATGTTGTAGAGCCGGTAAGGCGCGAAACTGGCGGAGGGATCGGGACGGTCTCCTCTCCAGTCGGCATCCCGCGTCGGGATCCTCTCCATGACCCGGACAAGCCCCTCGATGATGTCGTCGATAAAGGTGAAATCCCGCATCATTCGCCCCTCGTTGAAGACATCGATCGGCCGACCCTCCAAAATTGCCCGGGTGAAGAGAAAAAGGGCCATGTCCGGCCTTCCCCAGGGTCCGTAGACCGTGAAGAAGCGAAGCCCCGTGCAGGGGAGACCATAGAGGGCGGCATAGGAATGGGCCATCAGCTCGTTGGCCTTCTTTGTCGCCGCATAGAGGCTCAGCGGATGGTCCACATTGTCGTGGACCGAAAAGGGCATCCGGGTGTTGGCCCCGTAGACCGAACTGGAGGAGGCGAAGACGATGTGCTTCACCTGCTGATGACGGCAGCCCTCGAGGACATTCAGGAAGCCGACGAGGTTGCTCTCCACATACGCGTGGGGGTTTTTGAGCGAATAGCGGACGCCCGCCTGGGCGGCCAGGTTGACGACGAACTCGAACCGTTCGTCCGCGAAAAGCGCTTCCATGGTTTTCCGGTCGGACAGATCCGCCCGGACGAAACGGAAATTCTCTTTCTCCTCGAGTATCTGGAGACGCGCCTGCTTCAGTGTCACGTCGTAATAGGGGTTCAGGTTGTCGAGACCGACCACCGTATCGCCTCCCTCGAGAAGCCGCCGGGAGAGATGGAAGCCGATAAAACCCGCCGCACCGGTTACGAGAATCTTCCGCATCGCTTTCCCTATTACGCTAAAGTGTCTTCAACGCCTTCTCGCAGGCGGCAAGGGTCCGGGCGATATCCTCACCCGTATGGGCAAAGGAGAGGAAGCCGGCCTCGAACTGGGCAGGGGCGAGATAGATCCCTGCCTCCAGCATGCCCTGGAAGAAGCGGGCAAAACGTTCCGTGTCGCTTCGCGAGGCCGTCGTAAAGTCGACCACTTCCTCCGCCGTGAAAAAGAGGGTGAACATCGAACCGATGCGGTTGATCTGGAAGGGGAGCCCCTTTTTCCGGAAGAGATCGGCCATGCCGGAGCAGAGACGGGAGGCCATGGCGTCGAGAGCCGGGTAGGGTTTTCCCCGGAGGATGTCCAACGTGGCGATCCCGGCGGACAGGGCGATGGGATTTCCCGAGAGGGTGCCGGCCTGGTAAACGGGACCGGTGGGGGCGAGGGTTTCCATGATCTCGCGCCGGCCGCCAAGAGCGCCGACCGGGAGTCCTCCCCCAATGATCTTCCCGAGACAGGTGAGATCGGGGATGAGGCCGGCCAGGTTCTGCCAGCCGCCATAGGCGAGGCGGAACCCGGTGATGACCTCATCGAAGATCAGGAGGCTGCCGCTTTGGTGCGTAGCCGCTCGCAGGGTCTCCAAAAATCCCGGACGGGGCGGGACGACGCCCATGTTGCCGGCTATCGGCTCGACGATGATGCAGGCCAGTTCATCCCCGTAGCGGGCGACTGCGTTTTGCACCGCGTCGCTGTCATTGAAGGGGAGGGTGATCGTGAGTTCTGCCAGCTGCGGGGGAATGCCTGGACTTCCGGGTATCCCGAGCGTGGCCACCCCGGAACCCGCCTTCACAAGGAGAGAATCGGCATGGCCGTGATAACAGCCCGCGAACTTGATGATCCTGTCTCTTCCCGTAAAGCCGCGGGCCAGACGGATGGCGGTCATCGCTGCCTCGGTCCCGGAACTGACCATCCGGACCATCTCGACGGAGGGGAAGGCGTCGACGATCCGCCGGGCCATCTCGATTTCGATCTCGGTCGGCGCCCCGTAACTGGTGCCCCTGCCGGCCGCTTCCCGGATGGCCGCAACGACATCCGGATGGCTGTGGCCGAGGATCATGGGACCCCAGGAGGCAACATAGTCGATATATTCGCGGCCCTCGGTATCGATGATCTTTGACCCTGCCGCTTCCCGGATGAAACGGGGAGTCCCGCCGACGGCTCTAAAGGCCCGGACGGGGCTGTTGACCCCTCCCGGGATGATCTTCTGTGCTTCTGCAAACAGATTCCGCGTCTCCATCTTAAAAGTACTCCATGCTGTTTTTCTTGAACTCCTCGAGGCTCCTAAGAACCCTGAAGTCCTCGACGTTCACGGCCGCGGCTATCTTCCGAAGCAGATCCTCGTCCGTTTTCTTCCGGAAATGGACCATCGTGAAGAGGTTGTAGCGGCCTGCAAAGGAGGGGGTCCGCTCGTAGCAGTGGGTGATTTCCGGGAAGGAGGCCAGCCTTTTTCCCGCGGCCTCGCACTCACCGGGGGGAACTGCCCACATGACCATGACATTGTGGATGTAGCCGGCCCTCTGATGCCTGACAATGGCGCCGAATTTTCGGATGATGCCCCGCTCCCGAAGTTTGCCGGCGATCGACAGAACCTCCCCTTCAGTCAGGCCGATTTCCTGCGCGACCAGATGAAAGGGGCGCTCGGCAAGAGGGATGTCCCCTTGAATCAGCCGGGAGACATCGATCTCTTCCGCTGTCAAGCCGGGATGCGAGGGTGCCAACCCGGCATCTTTCGCCTTTATCGACATCATGCGCTTGACCTCACGACCGGTTGCATAGCAGCTTCTAATACCACAAATCAGCCGGATGATACCAAATATTTCTTGACAAGCTTTTCCCTTGCCGCTAAAGAGCGCGCAGGTAGAAGCGGGATGATCTGATCAAGAATGATGCTCTCGAAAAGAGTCGGTAAAGCGTATAAAGGAGGCGAATGATGAAAAGGACTTTTGGCTTGGGTGTTCTCGCGGTGTTTGCGGTTCTGTTGTCGGCCTCGCTCGCAGCGGCAGCCGAGGTGGCTGCTTCCGGTGCCCCGGTCGATTATACGAAGGCCATTGTGGTCGGCTGCAGCCTGCTCGTTGCGGGTTTCGCCATGGCGCTGGGAACGATAGGAACAGCTTTGGGCATGGGCAACGGGTTGAACGGCGCCACCAACGCCGTCGGCCGGAATCCGGAGGCGCACGGGAAGATTCTGGTTACCATGATGGTGGGGCTTGCCATGATCGAATCCCTGGCAATCTATGCGCTGGTCATTGCGCTGGTCGTACTTTATGCCAACCCGCTACTCAAGGTGATTGGCCTTTCGTAACCTGTTCTTATAAAAATCGAGGGAGGGGAAGCGCCGCCGCGATTTCCGCTCCCTGATTTTTTATGCCTCGTCCGGACCGATCCTCGCTCGGAGTGACTTCTTTTCAGACTGGAGATGTTTCGCCTCCAGGGTTTTTTCCTTAGCCCGACGGGAACGGCGGCGTTTCTGCCGCCGGATCTTTTCTATCCGCATCTTCTCCGCATTGACCAGCCCTGTTCGGAGTCTCTCGATCCGGTCGAGGAGAAGGCGGCGGGCGAGAAACCGGTTCAGCGTCTGCGATCTCTCCTGCTGGCATTTTACGGAAAGGCCGGTCGGCAAATGGACGAGGTAGACGCAGGAAGAGGTCTTGTTGACCTTCTGGCCGCCGGGGCCGGAGGAGCGGATGAAGGTTTCGCGGAATTCCTCCTCCCGGATGCCGAGGCGCTCCATCCTCTCCCGGAGCGCCGTTTCTTTTTCCTGAGAAATGATCATCAGAGGGAATAGATCTCATCTTCGATGAGGTGGATCCAGTTCTGCCGGAGAACATCCCGCGCATCGTCTAATTTGTCCACGCCGAGGATGACGATCGTTTCCTCACCGATCCGGTTGATCGTCGTATAGAGGTAGTGGATGTTGATCTCCGCCTTGGAGAGGGGTTTCAGGATGGCATTCATTCCGCCCGGATGCAGCGGTACCTCGGCGGCGAGAACGGGGGTGATCTCATAATTGAAGCCAAAGCTCTCCAGAATCGCCGCCGCCCTTTCCGGGTCGTTGACGACCATCCGCACGGTGCTGCTTTCCGCGGCGCTGGCGGCGAGCAGGGCCTTCGCCGTGATGTCTTCCTTGTCGAGGATATTCGTCAGCCGGGCAAGGGCGCCCGGGGCATTGCCCAGGAGGACGGAGATTTGCTTGACTGCCATTAGGTCGACTCCTCCGAATATTCGAAACCGGCAGTAAATGCCTTCCGGTTGAGCTCGATGATGGATTTCTTTTTGCTTCCCATGACCTCTTCCATGCTCGCCAGGTAGATATCGGGCGTCACGAGACCGGTATTTTTCAGGAAAGCCCCCATCATGACCGTGTTGGTCATTCGCGGGTTGCCCATTTTTTCGGCCATCCCCGCGGAGGGGATCTTGAAGATCCGGATGTCGCGGCGCGAAGGCTCGACGGCGATGATGGAGGAATTCAGAAAAAGGGAGCCGCCGGGGGCGACACGGTTCTGAAATGTGTAGAGAGAAGGGGTATTGAGTACCACGATGTAGTCGGGCGACGAGGCGATGGGGGAGGCGATCTCGTCATCCGATACGGCGACGGTGCAGTTGGCCGTTCCTCCCCGGACCTCCGCTCCGTAGGCCGGCAGAAAGGTGACGTGATAGCCGGCGCTCATGGCGCCGTGGGCCAGGGTGTAGCCCATCATGAGCACGCCCTGCCCGCCGAAACCGGAGAATATCGTTTTAACCAGCATGGCGTCTCTCCCCCTTCTTCTGTTCCGCCGGGACGTCCTTCAGGATGCCGAGGGGGAATTCCTTGCTCATCACCTCATCGATCCACCGGCAGGAGTCGACCGGCGTCATCTTCCAGTT
>JAHJQP010000141.1 GCA_018819165.1 Pseudomonadota bacterium | reverse complement strand
GCCTTCTCCTCGGTGATGATCCGGTCGATTCCTTCCCGCCGGTCCGCCGGCAGGAATTCCCGGATCTCCCGGTAATAGAGGATGGAATCGAGCTCCCGCCGGATGGCGAAATCGAAGGCAGATGCCTCGTCCCGGATCTTCGCCAGTTCGCCGGCCAGGGCTTCCGTCTTGAAGACGAGGCGGTTGTCCACGTAGCTGTGGAGGTAGGCGGCATACTCACCGTCATAACCCTCCGGGGGGATGGACGGGTCCATCCCGGCCAGGATCTCCGTGAAGGTTTGCTGATGCTTCATCTCCTCGTCGGCAAGGCGCCGGAAGAGGGTCTTCACCTCTTCATTACCGGCGATCTGCACCGCATATCGGTAGAAATTCGCGCCGTTCTCTTCGATCCGGATCGCCACCTCGACAATGTCACTCGCTTCGAAGACAGCCATGTTCAACCTCCTGGTTTATAAAATCCTGCCGCAGAATACCCCCCCCTGTAAATGGAAATCGATTATTTCTACAGCCATTTTTTTCGTCTGAAGTAGATCAGCATGAAAACGGCGATGACAATCATCACGCCCCAGAGGGCGAAGTATCCCCAGGGCCTCTCCAGCTCCGGCATGTACTTGAAATTCATCCCGTAGACCCCGGCAAGGAAGGTCAACGGCATAAAAACGGTCGCGATGATGGTGAGAACTTTCATGATCTCGTTCATCCGGTTGCTGATGGTCGAGAGGTAGATGTCCAGCATTCCGGAGAGCATGTCCCGGTAGTTCTCGATCGTGTCGATGACCTGGACCGCGTGGTCGTGAACATCGCGGAAATAGATGACGGACGGCTCCCGGATGAGCGGCGAATCGGACCGGGCGAGACTGCCGATCATTTCCCGCAGGGGCCAGACCGATTTGCGCAGGAGGAGCATCTCCCGCTTGAGGGTCTGGATCGTCAGGAGGGTCTCAGGCGAGGGGCGGCCGACCAGAGCCTCTTCCAGGTCTTCGATCCGCTCGCCCAGGTTGTCCAGGATGACGAAATAGCTGTCGACGATCCCGTCAAGAATTGCATGGGCGAGGTAATCGACACCGGTCTTCCGGAGGCGTCCCTTTCCGTTGCGGAGCCGATCACGGATGGGGTCGAGAAGTTTTCCCTCCTTTTCCTGAAGGGAGATCAGCCAGTTGGGGCCGAGGACTATGCTGACCTGCTCCGGAACGAGCGCGCCCCCGTTTTCATGGAAGCATTTGAGGACGACATAGAGATAATCGCCGTGGTCTTCGCTCTTCGGACGCTGTTCCGTGTTCAGGATGTCTTCGAGGGTGAGCGGGTGGAGGCCAAAGACGTTTCCCATCTGTTCGAGGAGGCGGACGTCCTGGAGACCGTCGATGTGGACCCAGGTGACGGCTTCCTTGTCCGGGGGCTGCAGGGCGCCTTCCAGGGTATGGATCTCTCTTTCCTCGAAGCGGGATTCGTCGTATTCGCAGAGGGTGATCTTCGCCTTTTCCGCATGCCTCTCCCCGATATGAATCAGGGCGCCGGGCGGGAGGCCGGCCTTGGCGGACCTTCTCTTCTTGGTTCTGGGCATCACTCTTGTCCTCCGGGGTCGAACGGATCGTGTCGGGATGAGGATGACCGGATGCAAACTGAGAATAACTTAGCCCATCGGCGGGGGAAATACAATAAAAAAGTCGGCCGGAACGGCAGGCCGTACATGTTTTTTCACTTGACAAAAGGGCCGAAATTGCGGAGAAAAATCCCAAGTCCCGGAGCGCCCCGGGTATGACTGGATATTGCCTCTCGGAGGTTCCATGAAATACATCCTTGCGGCGACCGAAGACCGAGCGGCGGCAGAGATCATCCGCACCGTCTTCCGCCGGTCGTTCCAGGTGGATACCGTCTCCACCACCGGGGAGTGCCTCGACGTCTTCCGGAAGAGACGGTATGAATTCACCTTCATCGATCTCGACCTGCTCGGCGAAGCCGGCGGGGGAAAGGGTGATTCTGGAGAGGCGCTCCAGGGTTTCTGGCAGGTCTTTCCCTCAGCTGAGATCATCGTCATGACCCGGCCGGAGAGGATCCGGGAGGCGGTTGAAGCAGTAAAGGCAGGCGCCGCCAATTACATCACCTACCCGCTGAACATCGACGAGGTCCGGTATGTTACCGAGAGCATCCATGAGAACATCCGGGCGCAGTCGGAGTTAGACTACCTGAGGGACCGCTTCTGGCAGTCCGATTCCCTGGAGGTGGTCCAGACCCGGAACCCCGCTATGCGGGCCGTCTTCCAACAGGTCCGCCTCGTGGCCCCCACGAAGAGCACGGTCCTGCTGACCGGAGAAACTGGGACAGGGAAGGGGATCGTGGCGAAGCTCATCCACCGCCACAGCAACCGGCGTGGGCTGCAATTCATTGGCGTCCACTGCGGCGCCATCCCCGACACGCTCCTCGAAAGCGAACTCTTCGGGCATGAGAAGGGGGCTTTCACGGGCGCCGTCCGGCGGAAGCTGGGAAAGTTCGAACTGGCCCACCAGGGGACAATTTTTCTCGACGAGATCGGCACGATCACACCCGCCGCGCAGATCAAACTCCTCCAGGTCCTCCAGGACCGTACCTTTCAGCGGGTCGGCGGGGAAGCCCTCATCGAAACCGACGTGCGGATCATCGCGGCCTCCAATGCGGATCTTGGAAAGATGGTGGAG
>JAHJQP010000140.1 GCA_018819165.1 Pseudomonadota bacterium | reverse complement strand
GGCCCGGCGGTTTCCGTGCGTCCTGCAGGCGCCGGGGAGAATGGCGGCGTTTCCCCTCCGGCCGGCGGCGGTCGCCGGATGGACACGCCCGGAAAAGGTGAGGATCGCGTCTATCTTCCGGGGCGGAAGGATTCGGTCTACCTCTCGCGGTGGCCCGCGGCCCTCTTCCTCCTCCAGAGGGTCCGGGATGAGGCGCACCGCTTCGCCGTCTCCTACCACCGGAAGGTAAAGGAAAAAGAAGATTTAAGATCGCTTTTAGACCGAATTCCCGGCATAGGTCCTGCGCGGAGGAAAGCGCTCCTCGTTTTCTTAGGCGACGTGAGGCGGATCCGGGCAGCATCAGTTGAGGAGTTGCAGCAGGTCGAAGGGATTGGTCCAGAGACCGCCCGCCAGATTCGTGAATTTCTCGATGTTGGACAGCCCCCCGCACCGGCGGCGGAACGGACATGAAAAAAGCCCTCCTTATGCTGGAGGGCGTCGTCTTTGATACAAAAAATTATTTATTACGGTGTAATCAATAAAAAAGGAATTAGATAACTACAGCCTCTTACTTTATTATTGGTGTGTTTCCATTATCTGAAGGATTTATCTTAGGAGCAAGCGAAAAGTGATATGGGTGACTCCATAAGCCTAGTAAGATTTTCTAAAATCTGTTCCCTGGCATTTCGGACAGGGCGGAATACGGCCAGTTTTTAGCATTTTCATGCTGCTTTCGCATTTCTTGCACGTAAGGGTTCCCGGGCTTGTTATCTCCCCCGTTTTGTAATCCAACCTCGATTCAAGCTTGCTTCCCCACTCTTCGAACGTACTGCCAACTGTTTCCAGTATCTTGGCCAGGGAGCTCTGGATACCTGCCGCTACCCGATGTGGCTCAAGCATCTCTCGGGCCGTTTCACCCATTTTTAAAGCATTCTCGCTGGTGGCCTGGAGATCACGTATCAAAAAGGCCTTTAACCTCTCTCCCTGCTCCCTTCCGAACTCACCCGCTGCAATCATCTCCGCCTTTGCCCTCTCAAGGGCCGATTCTGCCGTCTCGGCTGTTTTCTCTCGCGCCTCCTCAAGAAGTTCCCTCGTCCTTAAAGCCAATTTTTCGTACAGACTGACCTCTTTCTGCTCCTCTTCGTTTCCCTGCTTTTCTGCCATATTCAACCTCCTTGCCGAATTTACAACATACTTACCTGGTGCCATCTGAGTTTCCGGATAGATTGCATTGAAGTCTAACATATTTAGAGAATAATGCAACATGCGAAATGCCTCAAATTAAATGTTACCCAAAGTGTGATTAAAAAGATGACGAAGGTTTCACATTTCCTGGAAGCTGGTTAAAGGCCTACGAAGCTGCGGGCCAGAGCCATGGCCTGTGCCGCATCCTTTCCGTAGCCGTCGGCGCCGATCTTTTCGGCGAAGGCGGCGTCGACGGGGGCACCCCCCACCATGACCTTGACCCGGTCCCGCAGACCGCGCGCCCCGAGTTCTTCGATGACACGTTTCATCTCTGGCATGGTGGTTGTGAGCAGGGCGGAAAGGCCCAACACCTGGGGGCGGATTTCAATCACCTTTGCCACGACCTTCTCCACGTCGATATCGACGCCCAGGTCGATCACCTGGAAACCGGCCCCTTCCAGCATCATGATCACGATATTCTTGCCGATGTCATGAAGATCGCCCTTGACGGTTCCCATGAGAACGGTGCCTTTTGGTGCGCCGGCCTTGCCGGTCAGGAGGGGTTTGACGATATTGAGGCCGAGTTTCATCGTCATGGCGGAAACCATCATTTCGGGGACAAAGAGCTCCCCGGCACCGAATTTCTGACCGACCACATCCATAGCGGCAATCAATCCCTCTTGAATCACCGTATCTAGGTCTATCCCCGTTTTGCAGATCTCACGGACCAGAGATTCGATTTCCTTGTGACGCCCCTCGATAATGCTTTCCTTGATCTTTTGGACGGATTCATGCATTCTTTCTTCTCCTTGATCTGAATCAGTAACCATCGAGCACTGCGGCCGAAATGGCACGGAGATTGGCCAGGGGCGTTGTGAGGGGAACGGCGCACTCCGGCCCGATGATATCGACGCCTGCCTCAATTGAATAACGGGCCTGCTTGTAGACATCCTCCGGTGTGCCCTGAAACAGGGTCTTGGGGTTGTTCAGATTGCCGATTAGGGAAATCCGGTCGCCGATTTTCTCGACCGCCGCTTTGGCGTCCACCTGCCATTCGAAGTGGTAGGCGTCAACGCCTGATTCGGCGAATAACTCCAGACGGTCGAGGCAGTTGCCGCAGACGTGGAGGATCATGGGCCCGCCCACACGGGCGGTGATCTCTTGGTGAATGGGGAGCAGATAGTCCCTGTAGTGGTAGGGCCCGACCAGGTTGCCGGTGGCGTGATCGGCCAGGACCACGGCATCGGCGCCGGCCCTGAACTGCGCGTTGGCGAAGGCGATGGTGACCGGCATGAGCTGTCTCAGCATGCGGTTGATTTTGTCCTTTTCACCGAGACCGAGCTGTAGCAGGAAATTCTGCGTGCCCGCCATATGGTAGGCCAGCGTCCAGGGACCCATGACCTTGCCGATGATCGCCACCTGCCCCCCGACCTCCCGGCGCAGAATGGACAGGGCGTCGAGGACGACCCGTAAGGAAGGTTTTTCGAGGATGCTTTCCGGAACGATCACGTCCGAAAAATCCATGTGCGGCGCCGTCTTGGCATCGGGCATCCGCGTCTCGTTTCCCCAGTCCATCTCGCAGCCCAGAGCGGCCGATTCCTGATGAACACTGTATTCCGGCATGACCGTGTCAAAACCGGCCAGCTCATGGCCCACCAGGGCCAAATCGGCCATGGCGCGGGCGTTCAGATGGGCCTCCGGAAAGAAGGCCCCGCAGGCCTTCATCAGTTCCACGCAGGCGATCGATGTGGGATTCCCCGCCGGAGGACGTATCCCTTTCCTGCCGCCGTAGAGGGCAGACATGAAGAGGTTATAGGATGTCGCTTTCATGCTTCACCTTCCTTCAAGCAGTTCGCTTTCCCATGTCAAAGAGGGTCTGCACCGTCCTATAACCGAGAACAGAAAGCATCCCCACCCAATATATCATACCTCGACGCAATGGCCAATGTGGATAAGGGGAACGCTCCGCTCCCCCTTATAACCCCCTCGGTAAGGCATGCATTCATCCCCGCGGCTTGCCGCGGGGTATTCTGCAAAGAATTTTGATAAAAAGTCAAGTGTTTCGATGGCTTATGAAAAAAAAGGAAAGGATGCGGTGCAATGGGAGAAAACTTTCGGGTCGCGGTCGAGGCCGGCAGGGGGCAAAGGGCAGAGGGCGGTTTGAAAAGTTTTAGCGGGCGAATCGATTTGTCTGGATTTTTCGATCAAAATCAGGCAGGTTCAATTAAATTAAATTGAAAACAGGAGGAGTCACTTTGGATTTCAGCTTGTGTGAGAACATCATCGCCAATATGTCACGGGTGATCGTCGGCAAACGCGACTGCCTGGAGCTTCTACTGGTGGCACTTCTGGCCGATGGTCATGTGTTGCTCGAAGATGTTCCGGGTGTCGGCAAGACTTTGATGGCCAAATCCCTGGCCAGAAGCATCAGCGGCCGCTTCAGGCGGGTTCAGTTCACGCCGGACCTGCTGCCGTCCGACATTACCGGATTTAACGTTTACAACCAGCAGGAGGGTCGATTTCAGTTCCAGCCGGGTCCCGTGATGACCAATATTCTGCTGGCCGATGAAATCAACCGGACGATTCCCAGGACCCAGGCGAGCCTGCTGGAAAGTATGGAGGAGCGCCAGGTGACCGTCGACGGGCAGACCATGCGACTGCCGGTCCCGTTTTTGGTGATCGCGACACAAAACCCCATCGAACTGGAAGGGACCTTCCCGTTGCCGGAAGCCCAGCTGGACCGCTTTCTGCTGCGGTTGCGCTTGGGATATCCGGACAGGCGCGAAGAAATCGCAATCCTCGAACGATTTCAGGAAAACGACCCGCTGCCGGAACTGGAAGCCGTCGCCACGCTGGAACAGCTCGGCGAACTGCAGCGCGCGCGCGCAAGCATCCGGGTGTCCGCTGCCGTAAGGGAGTATATCGCGGATATCACCGGGGCCACCCGCCGCCACGATTCGCTGCGTTTCGGTGCCAGTCCCCGCGGCGCCCTGGCACTGATGCGGGCGGGACAGGCCCTGGCCGGTTTGAGGGGGAGGGATTACGTGCTGCCGGATGACATCAAGGCAATAGCGGTTCCCGCCCTGTCCCACCGGCTCATTTTAAAGGACGCCGAATTGCTGCGGGGGGAAACGGCGGATCATTTCGTCGAGCAGATTCTGAAACAGATTCCCGTTCCACTGCCGGCGGAGTAATGCCGATGGCGGACAGTGACACTGGAAACCGGAGATCTTCCGTTTTTGTCGAGCCGATCATCCTGCTGCTCGTCGGCGTCGTGCTGTTTATTGCATTGCTGAATAATCAGACTTCGCTGACGGTTTTCTGTATGCTTGTGTTTGCCATGATCGCCGGCGCAAGGGGTTGGAGCCGATTGAGCCTTGCCGGCATTCGGTGCAGGTTGAAGGCCGACAAGAAAAAACTGTTTCCCGGCGAGGAAGTGCTGCTGACCGCCCGGATTGAAAACAACAAGTTCCTGCCCATCTGGCTCCAGGTAGCGCCCGTCATTGACGGTCGTCTGCGGGTCGATACCGGTGATATGCCGTCTGTTAGGGACAGCGGATTGTTGTGGTATCAGCAGGTTAGCTTTGACTGGAGGCTGACTGCCTCCAGAAGGGGGGTTCACCGTGTCGGGCCGCTCCGTCTTGCCGTGGGCGATCCGATGGGTTTCTGCCCTCTTGAAAAGCAGACGGCTGATTTTCATGACATCGTCGTCTACCCCCGGCTGGTCCCCCTGAATCCGGTCTTGCTGCCGCGGCGCGATTTCTTCGGGGTCCCCGGCGCCCGCAGTCCCATCGAGGATCCGGTTTACATCCACGGGACGAGAGATTACCAGTACCGGCGTCCTGCCCGGTTCATTCACTGGAAAGCCAGCGCCCGTTACAACCGCCTGCAGGAAAAGGTGTGCGAACCGGCGGAGCAGGAAAAAGTCTTGCTGCTGGTTTGTACCGACCGATTTGCGGAAGATGAAACCGGAGAGGCCTTCGAACGCGGCCTTGAAGTCGCTGCCTCCCTGGCGATCGAGTTCGCCCGTCTGCGTTACGCCGTGGGATTGGCTACCAACGGCCAATTAACCGGCGGCGGACGAGCCATGCTTCCCGTCACCCGGAACCGGAACCAGCTTCCCGAGATACTGGAAACCATGGCCAGGCTGGAAGCGATGCCGCGAGAGAACCTGGTGGACATGCTGCAACGCGGGTTGACCCTGCCATGGGGGGTAACCGGTGTCTGCCTGGTGTACCGGCACGATGCCGGCAGTATGGCGCTGAAGGAATATTTTAAACATCGCAACATTCCATTGGTGATGATTGTCTGTGACCCGCATGATGCGGCAGCGGATCAGAATCTCTACCGGCTCGATGACATTCGCCTGGAGGAGCGCGGGAACCCATGAAAAGGATGTCGGACAACATCTTTGTCGCATCAAGGGCCGGTATGGAATTCTGCTGGATATATGCCTGGGTTGTTTTCGTCATGCATCCGATACTCAACCGCCCTTTCCCGCTGCCCGAAGGCCTGGCGACTTTTGCACTTGCGGGGATTCTGACCGCCGCCTGCCGGGGGAGGGGCTGGCGCGTCATTTATCTTCTTCTGCTTCATGTCACCTGCCTGGCGTTTTTCGCCCTGAGGAGCGTACACTTGCTCTGGTATGGGTCGGATGCCTTTTTGAGCCGAAGCTGGGCGGCGGATTTCTTCGGTCGTTCACTGGGATTCATCGAATGGCTGATTCTGTCTGTTTTTTTAGGCTGCGTCCTTGCCTTCTGGGCCGGCGGCGTTCGACTGGTCCTGCGTCAAGCTTCCTACCTGGCCGTCTGTAACCGTTTTGACCTGGGATTCGCGATGTTTTTCAGCCTGCTGATCGTCAGGCTGGTGATGCGGGTGCAGCAGGGAATTCAACCGGCCGAAAACCTTTCCGAGTTCATGATGTATCCGTTTTTTGTTTTTGCACTGCTCGCCATCGCCCTGGCCCGGAATCAAAGCGGCGGCCGCAAAGACTTTCTGGCGGGCTATCGGGGCATCGGACTGTTGATGAGTTTCAGCGCCGCCGTTTTTTTTCTCGGGACGGGACTGGTCCTGCTGTTTCTGCCCTATCTGCAGATCGCATCCGCCGCCGGGTACGAGGCGCTCAAAATTGCCGGGAAACCGCTGGTTCCGATCTTAGTCGCTTTTTTGCGTTTTATGCTCATGCGCGGTCAAAGCCGGCCGGGGGGGAGCGGCGATCCGTCCACCGGGGGTGGGTTTGCAGGCGCGCCGATCGGTGAATCCGGCGAATGGATGGCCCTTTTTCTGAAAATATCCATCTGGGGATTGTGGGGGGTGCTGATCCTGGCGATGGTTCTTTTTCTGTGTTTCGGTGTGCGGGTATTGCTGCGCTGGCTCTTTTCAAGAACGGCCGCCACCCGTGAAAAAATTGACCGCAATCGTTTGACCCGCCGGATTCGTCGCTGGATTAGGTTCCTGGCCGGCCTGTACGGCAAACTGTTCAAACCCGGCAGTCCGCCCGGTTCGATTCAGCTATACAGCGCACTGTTACGCTGGGGACGTCACAGCGGGGTCGTGGCTGATCCCAGTGAGACTCCCCTCGAATACGGTCGACGGCTGAAACGGCAGTTCAGGCCGCTGGCAGAAGAAATCGACACGATCGTGGCGCTTTTCAACCGGCAGATTTACGGGCAGAGATTTCCGCACCGACAGCAGTTGAGCGATGCCCGCCTGGGACTACGGCGAATGCAGCGCCCGGCCCTGTGGCTGAGCCGTTTAAAACTGCGGATGATGCCGTAGGGTGAAGGACAGAAGGCGAAGGGCGGAGGGCAAAAAGACGGGAAATGAAATTCCGACAAACTTTCCGGAAGCAGGTTGTTTTCGGCGCTAAAGTGCATTAATACGGTTTCATGGTCAACTGTCAAAAAACCACATGGGGACGGGACATAAATAAGGAAGAAAGACATTTTAGAAAAGTACGCTTAAGCCGGACGAACCTTACTTTTTTTGGAGTCGATCCAGTATATTCAAATGTTCCTCTGTCAGGGACAGGAGTGCATCCTGGGAAGAAAGATAGTCCAGATGGGTCTTGAGATCCGACGTAAGACCCTGGTAAGTTCCCCGTTTGATCACTTTCAGCGCCGGCATAGGCCATTGGACTATCTTTAAAACCCACGACATCGTATCGTCAATCAGTGTTTCTTCCGGAAACAATTGGTTTACCAGGCCCAGGCGAAGCGCCTCTTCTGCCGGCACTTCCCTGCCCGAAAGCAGAATTTCAAGGGCCTGTCCAAGTCCGATGATGCGCGGCAGGAAAAAACATCCGCCAAACCCTGGGGCCAGCCCCAGCCGAACATAGGACGAGATAAACATGGCGCTCGAGCTGGCGGTTCTTACATCGCAGGCTAAGGCGAGATCAAACCCTCCACCGGCAGCCGGTCCGTTCACCGCAGCGACCAGCAACTTGTCCATATCCGCCATCAGCATCGGGATTTTTTGAAGATGTTCCCACAGGTATTTCTTCAACCCCCAGGATCTGAGTTCTGCCCGAATCATTTCCTGGATGTCTCCCCCTGCGCAGAAGGCACTGCCAGCTCCGGTAATGACAACGGCTTTGATATCATCGTTCTCGAGGGCGCAATGTAACGCTTGAATCATGCTTTCGATCATTTCGATGGAGAACACGTTTCGTTTCTCCGGGCGATTTAGAGTGATAATGGCGACCGGCGCTTTTTCTTTATAAATGATTTCCTTGAATTCCATGATACCCTATGCTTTCCTTGGTTTTCCAAGAATACTGGTTGCGATGATGTTTTTCATGATTTCAGGGGTGCCCCCGGCAATTTCCAGGGCTTTCACATCCCTTAAAAGGCGTTCAAAAGGGGTATCCCGGTAACATCCGTGGCTTCCGACAATCCGGATGGCGCTCATTACGGTTTCGACAGCAGTTTCTCCTGCATAATATTTGGCCATGGAAGAAAGGGCGGAAACCTCCCCTTCGGTCTCTTCCGTATGGGCGGCCTTATCCCGGAGCAGGACGGCCGCTTCCAGTTTTGTATACAGATCTGCTATCATCCAGCGGATCCCCTGAAAGTCCGACACTCTTGCCGGACCGACCTCCCGTTCTTTCGCAAAATTTATGGCCCTTTCCAGGGCCTCTCTGGCCATGCCGATGAACGTGCTGGCATTACCAAGCCGGCTGAAATTAAACGTTGCAACGAATACAGACAATCCCTGCCCCTCTTCACCCACCACATGGGTATCGGGAATGCGACAGTCGTCGAATTCCAAAGTGTAAATCGGAGAGGATCTCAACCCCATGGGATCCAGTTTCTCCTTTATTTTAAAGCCGGGCAACCCTTTTTCCACAAGAAAGACAGTAAGACCGAGGTCCGTTTTGGCAAATACGTTGATCAGGTCCGCTTCTGCGGCATCGTTGATATGGGTCTTTACTCCGCTGAGTACAAAGAAATTCCCATCCCGTTTTGCAATGGTTTTCATCCGGGCAAAACTGGAGCCCATGTCCGGTTCGGAAATCGCCGTGGCCGCATGAATGCTTCCCGAACACAATCCGGGGACAAATCGTTGCTTCAGCGCTTCCGTGCCGTATTCCAAAATCATTTTCTGGGTCTGAAAGATTCCGTTGTGAATCGCACCTGCGCCAAGACGCCCCAGTTCCTCGCAGAGCAAGCAGTAACCGATTGTTCCAAGCCCTTGACCCCCGTATTGTTTCGGAACCGCTGCACCGAGAAAACCCTCTGATCCGAACTTTTGGAACGTTTCTCTGGGGAACAGGGATTTTTGGTCGTAATAGTCGATTTCCGGTTCCATATGCTTTCGAATAAAGCACCTGGCCCGCTCTTGAAAAACTATTAAATCCGGTCCGTACTTAAAATCCACTGCGTCCTCTCCTCAATACTCCAACCTTAAGAGGTTGTTGAAAAAGGGCTGTTCAAAAACGTCCAGATGCAAGGCCTCCGAAATCCTGAGGAGTGAGACGTACTTGTGTGTACGTCGCAGCGACGAAGGATGAGGGAACGCAGCAGATGGGCGTTTTTCAACAGCCTG
>JAHJQP010000139.1 GCA_018819165.1 Pseudomonadota bacterium | reverse complement strand
CTATTTCCCCGGGGGCTTGTACTTCATGATGTTCCGGCAGCCTGGATAGCCTGTGCAGCCAAGGAATTTCCCGTAGCGGCCCGGTTTTACGGCCATCGGTTTCCCGCATTTGTCGCAGAGGACATCGGTGAGCTCCTGTTCAGAAGCCGACCCGGCAGGGCGCCCCGACGCTCTGGTCTTAACGATGTTCTTGCATTCCGGGTAGCCTGAACAGCCGAGAAAAGTGCCGTAGCGGCCGCGCTTGGCGACCATCGGTTTCCCGCACTTTTCGCAGAGGGTATCGCTCGTCTTTCCTTCGACGGGAGCGGCGGCCTGCGTACCGTCCGGAGCAACATCGATGGTGTGCTTGCACTCGGGATACCCGGAGCAGCCTAAGAATTTTCCAAACCGCCCCTGACGGGCAAGCATTAATTTGCCGCAGAGAGGGCAGGGGATGTCCGTTGTCTGTCGATCCTCTTCCGGCCGGATCTTCCCTTTTTCATCCTGAGTAAAATTCTTCGTGTTCTTGCAGTCGGGATAGTTCGTACAGGCGAGAAACCGGCCGTTCTTTCCCCACTTGATGACCATCGGTTTTCCGCACCTCTCGCAGAGGAGGTCCGTCGGGGTCTCCTCACGCTTGATATTGCGCATGTTCGCTTTCGCTTGTCTGAGCTCCTCCGTGAAGGGGAGGTAGAAATTGTTCAGGGTGTCGAGCCGCTTCGTCTTTCCTTCTTCAATCCGGTCAAGTTCCGTCTCCATCGAGGCAGTGAAGGCGACGTCCAGGATCCGGGGAAAGTTCTTGACGAGAAGATCGGTCACGAGGATCCCGAGATCGGTGGGGACGAACTTCCCCTTTTCGAGGCGGGCATACTCCCTCTCCTGGATCGTGCTCAGGATCGCCGCATAGGTGCTCGGGCGGCCGATGCCGTTCTCCTCCAGTTCACGGACGAGAGAGGCCTCGGAGAACCGTGGCGGCGGCTGCGTGAATTTCTGTTCCGGCGTAAGGGAGATGAGCTTGAGAACCTCGCCTTCCCGGACCTCGGGGAGGAGCTTGCCGAAGCCGTTCTCCTCACCGTTGTCTTCCTTTCCTTCCGTGTAGAGGACGGTGAATCCGGGGAACCTCATCACAACCCCCTGCGCCCTGAACAGGCAGTTCGCGGCAGCGATATCCACTATGGTCTGGTCGAGGAGGGCGGGGTTCATCTGCGAGGCCAGAAAACGGTTCCAGATCAGCTGGTAGAGGCGGAACTGGTCGGGCGAGAGGAATTGCTTGATTGCTTGGGGCGGATGGGCCATCGACGACGGCCGGATCGCCTCGTGGGCATCCTGGGCGGCGCCGGCGACCTTGAATACCCGTGCCTTGGGCGGCAGGAATGTTCCGTCGTAGTGGCTGTGGATGTACTCCCGCGCGTCATTGAGCGCCTCGGCGGCGATACGGACGGAGTCGGTCCTCATATAGGTGATCAGTCCAACGGGCCCCTCCGGACCGAGCTCGATTCCTTCATAAAGTCTCTGAGCCGTCGCCATCGTCTTCTTCGCCGAAAAGCGGAGCCAGCGGGAGGCCTCCTGCTGGAGCTTGCTCGTTGTGAAAGCGGGAGGCGACTGGCGTCTGACCTCCTTCTTCTCCACGGAGGCCACAGCGAAGGCGGCGTCTTTCAGGATTGCGACGACCTCTGCGGAGCGCGCGGCGTCGCCGATCTTTGCCTTCTTTCCGTCGATCTTCGTCAGTTTCGCCTCGAAGGGGGGCGGGTTCGACCCCTCCAGCAGGGCGGTGGTGTTCCAGTATTCCTCGGGAACGAACGCCCTGATCTCCGCTTCCCGGTCGCAGATGATTCGGACGGCGACGGACTGTACCCGGCCCGCGGAGAGGCCCCGCTTCACCTTCTCCCAGAGGATGGGGCTGATCTGATAGCCGACGAGGCGGTCGAGGATCCGCCGGGTCTGCTGCGCCTCGTATCGGTCGAAATCAAGCTCGCGGGGATGAGCGATCGCCTCGAGGATCGTCTCCCGGGTGAGGTCGTTAAAGAGGACCCGCCGGATCGGTTTCTTTTTATCCCCGATTTCCTCGGCAATGTGCCAGGCGATGGCCTCTCCCTCGCGGTCCGGGTCCGGGGCGAGGAAGATCTGCTGCGCTTTGGCCGCCGCCCTCTTGAGATCGGCGATCACCTTCTTCTTGCTGTCGATCACCTCGTAGGTGGGTTCGAACTGCTTTTCGGGATCGATACCGAGGGTATTTTTCGGCAGGTCCTTGACGTGACCGACCGAGGCCCGGACATCGTACTCCGGCCCAAGATATTTGCGGATGGTCTTCACCTTGGTGGGTGATTCAACGATAATTAGTGAATTCAAATGGTTGACTCCTTACGAACAAACATTTTACCCGGCAGCTGCCGGATCAGACCGCGGAGTTCCAGAATGAGCAGGCCGTTGAGGACCTCCTGCGGGGCAAACCCCGAGGTGATGATCAGTGTGTCGATCTCCACGGGCTTTTGCGGGACCAGGGCGAATAGTTTCCTTTCCGTTTCCCCGAGCCCCGCGATATCGGCCGCGGGCGGCGCATTCATTGTTTCCGGATCTAACTGCGTCGCGTCCGGCATAGGGATTCGGGGCTGTTTCTCGGAAAGGACCGGCGGACAGACGGTCTGGGGGAGGATCTCCTCGAGGATATCATCCACGTTTTCGATCAGCTTTGCGCCCTGTTTGATCAGGCGGTTGGTTCCCCGCGAGCCGGCGGTGTCGATCGCACCGGGAACGGCAAAAACCGAGCGCCCCTGCTCGGCTGCGAGCCGCGCCGTGATAAGCGATCCGCTCTTCTCACCGGCCTCCACGACGACGACCCCGAAAGAGATGCCGCTGATGATCCGGTTTCGCGCCGGAAAATTGGGGGCGTTGGGCGGCGTTCCGAAGGGGAATTCCGTGACCAGGGCGCCGCGGGCGGTGATGTCATCCGCAAGCTTCTCGTTTTCCGGTGGATAAATCACGTCGAGACCGCACCCCAGAACCGCGATGGTCCTTCCTTTCCCGGCGAGCGCCCCCCGGTGGGCTGCGGCGTCGATGCCGCGGGCAAGACCGCTGACGATGGTGATCCCCTTGAGGGCAAGCTCGCGGCTGAGCCTCTCGGTGGTGTATCTTCCGTAAGCGGAGGCCACGCGCGATCCGACGACCGCCACGGGGATCTCCTCCGGACACAAGGATCCCTTCACATAGAGAAAGGGGGGGAAATCGTAGATGTTGAGAAGATTTTTGGGATAGAGGGGATCCTCGAAGGTGACGATAGCGATGCCAAGTTTTCCGGCAAGAGCAACCTCCCGTTCGGCCATTCCCCAGTCGGAGAAGGCCCGGATATGATCCGCCGTCTTCGGACCGATTCCCGGGATCACCTTCAGGGTCTGTGCTGAGGCGGAAAAGACCGCCTTCGGCGAAGAAAAGGCTTTAAGCAGGGTTCTGAACCCCACACAGCCCACCTCTTCCACCGCCTTGAGGGCGATCCAGTATTTCAGTGTATCCTCATCCATAACATTTTTTATCCGTGTCGGTTTCTACCGGTTCGAAACCATACCCGATTTTTCGCAAAACGCACGAAAACCGGGGGAAGATATATCGGATATCCGAAGGGTGTCAAGTCTTTTCGCGGCGAAAAACCGTTGCGTTCTATAAGGCTTTGGGTTAAAGTGAAACAATTACTGATTGGAGTCCTTATGGTTAGAAGGTTTTTGACGGTATTGGTTTTTCTGGGACTAATGATCCCGTTGTTTTCCGTTGCAGACCCGCTCCGGGCGGAGACACCGGAACTGGGTGGTGCGGGGGGCTTTCCGGTATGGAGCGTCGGCGACCTTAAACCGGTACTGACCGTCAACCCGTGGGAGGTCGATCTTGGCGCCATCGGACCAGGGGAAGAGGCCGAGAGAATATTTTACTTAAAAAAAGTGGGTTCAGGGAGCCTGAACTGGTCCATGGAGGGACCGGAAGGGTGGAACCGGAGCGAGTATAAGAACTGGTCCATGGAGGGACCGGAAGGGTGGAACCGGAGCGAGTATAAGAGACTTGCCGGCGTCCTCGAAGAAGCGCCTGAGCCCGTAAAGATCCAACTGCTCTTTGCAAAGGAAAGGGGTCAGGAGAAGTCCCAGGGCTGTCCATTGATCCTGCGCCTGGAGGCGGGGGGAGCGTCCGCCACGTTTCTTCGGGAGGCGCCGGTGGGCGGGTTGCGGGAGTCGATCCGTTTCGTTTCTACGGGAGGAACGAGGACGGTATTTTTCCGTGTCATACTGGCCAAACTGGCCTCTGCACCCCTGATGGAGCTGTCCCCCCTCCGGATCGATAGCGGGACGGTTCGGGCCGGCGAGCAGATAACCCGAATGATCCATCTGACCAATCGGGGGAGGGAGATTCTGAAGTGGAAAGCGGGACTGGCGGGGAAGAAGGGCATGCCGGCGACCACACCGCCGCTCATGGGACGTTATGTCTCCTTTCTGAATGAGGCGGTTGCCGGCACCGGCAGCTATTCGCCGGTCGGAGCGCTTCGGGAAAACCTGGAGTTCTCCGGCGCATGGGCGGAGAGAGGCGGATATCCCTCCGGTCAGGGGGAACAGAACGCCCTTCGCTACCGCTTCACGGGGGTCGGGGTCAGCCTCTTTATCTGGAAGTCGCCGGAAGGGGGCCCGCTGAGCATCTACATCGACGAGCAGTTCGCAGCTTATATAAACAGTTTCTCGGACCGATGGGAAAAGGTGGAGATCCCCTTGACGGAAGGGCTCCCGGACGGACCTCACATGCTGAGCCTTGTCAATGAAGAAGACCGGACGATTCTGGAGGGGGTCCGGATCTTCGGGAAGCCGGTCCTGAAGGGCTCACCGGGTTGGATCAGTGTATTTCCGGACAGCGGGACGACCTTGCGCGAGACGGACTATATCAATATTGCAATCAATACACGTAACCTTGAACCCGGCATCTACGGGGAACGTGTTTTGTTCCTTTCAAACGCCGGCGAGGCCAATGTGGAAGTGTCCCTGGAGGTGGCGGCGGAGACGCAGTCCCGTTTTCTCGACGTTTACCGATATGTCGTCGGCAACGACTACCTCTATACGACCAATCCCCGGGCCGAGGCGACCCGCCTGCAGACGATGGGGTACCGGAATCTGGGGATTGCCTTTAGGCTCTTCAGTCCGGGAACTCCGGGGACGACAAGCTTCTTTCGCTGGTTCAACCCCGTCAAGGGCGACCATTTTTACTCGTCGGATGCGGCCGGAGGCGGAAAGCCGCTTTCGGGCTATCTCTTGGAAGGGTCTATTGGCAACATCGCCACTTCCCGTCTGACCGGAACCCGGGAACTCTACCGCTGGTATAAGCCCGCCACGGGAAGCCATTTCTATACAACGGATCAGGGTGGGGAGGGGCTCGGTAAAAAAGGGTATCGTTTCGAGGGGATTGCCGGGTTTGTCCGTTGAGAGAAAGGAGATAGGAAAGTCTGCACTCGGTCCTTGACAAAAGGTGGCAAAGGGGTTATAAAACCCCCTCTTTTAAAGGAGACCGGATGCAGTGCGTCGCGAGGATAAGCGCCTGTAGCTCAGATGGATAGAGCAACGGACTTCTAATCCGTGGGTCG
>JAHJQP010000022.1 GCA_018819165.1 Pseudomonadota bacterium | reverse complement strand
GCGCGCCCGGATATCATCCTCCGCATTGACTTCCGGTTTGATCAGCTTTGCCCTCGGTCCCCACGCGTTGTCCGGATCCAACCGTCCCTCGGGATTCAGCCCCGTATCAATCAGGACCGGGCCTTCGTCATGAATGACCAGTACAGAAAATACCGGCGCCCGGATAACCTTCCCCATACCGACCCCGCCCATCAGGAGCGAATGATCGATGTTGATGAAACCGCCCGGCAGGATGTACATTTCCCTGGCGCCCATATCGTCCTTCTTTCCCGAAATTCAGATGATCTTTTCCCTTATCAGATCGGCCATCTCATCCTCGCTGAGCCCGAGGTTCCTGAAGATTTCACGGTTGTCTTCCCCCAGAAGAGGCGAGGGTTTGTACGTTTCGGGGGCAGGGTACTCTCTGCTTTTGATCGGACAGCCGGAAACATGCACCTCGCCGGCCTTGGGATGGTTCAGGGAGATGATCATCTGCCGGGCCTTGATCTGTTCATCCTCAGTCACATCATCGATGCCGTTCACCGGGGCACAGGGGACACCCACCTGATCCAGGATGGCGATCCATTCCTGCGTGGTTTTCTCATGCATGATCTCAGTTAGGAGAACCGCCAGAGCGTCATGGTGCTCATTGCGGCTGTCATTGGTTGCGAACCGCGGGTCGCTGATCAGCTCCGGATGGCCTATCACCCGGCAGTAACTCTCCCACTGGTTTTCGTTCACGGCACAGACGACAATGTAGCTGTCCCTGCTGGGGAAGGCCTCGAAGGGAGTGATCGAGGGGTGGCGGTTGCCGATCGGACCGGGCACCTTGCCGGAAGCCAGGTAACGAACGATGGCATTCTCCAGAAGGGCCACCTGGCAGTCGAGCATCGCGACGTCGATCCGGTCGCCGTTCCCGCTCTGCTGCCGTGACAGAAGAGCGCCGAGAATGCCGATGGTCAGGTAAAGACCCGCCGCCAGATCCCCGAGGGAAATACCGACGCGAGTCGGAGGACCACCTACATGGCCGGTAATGCTCATGATGCCGCCATACCCCTGAACGACCAGATCGTATGCGGCCTTCTCCCGGTAGGGACCGTAATGACCGAAGCCGGTCAGGGAGGCACAGATCAGGCGGGAATTGATCTTTTTCAAATACTCCTCCGTAAGCCCCAGACGGTCAAGGACTCCCGGACGAAAATTGTCAACCATCACATCCGCTTTCGCGAGCAGTTTTTCCACTAGTTTTTTCCCCCGCGGGTCCTTGATATTCAGCGTGATCCCTTTTTTCCCCCGGTTGAGGCTGATGAAGTAACCGCTCTCTCCGTTGATCATCGGACTTAAACCACGGGCCTCATCTCCGGCGCCCGGCATCTCGACCTTGATCACATCGGCGCCCAGATCCCCGAGCAGCATAGTGCAATACGGCGCTGCCAGATTTCGTGACAGGTCGATCACTCTTATTCCCTTTAGCATCTGAATAATCTCCCGTTACAGTGGCAAGTTCGAGTGTTTCTTCGGCGGCCGCCACTCCTTCTTGCCGCTGAGCGCCTGAAGCCCGCTGGTCATTTTCAGCCGCAGTTCCTGGGGATCGATGACATCATCCACCAGCCCCCATTCCGCCGCTTTATACGGCGATGCGAACCGATGGCGATACTGTTCGACCATTTCCGCCCGTTTGGCCGGCGGATTGTCCGCCTTATCGATCTCGTTGCGGAAGACGACGTTGGCGGCTGCCTCGGGACCCACGACGGCCACTTCGGCCGTGGGGAAGGCCAGAACGATGTCCGCCCCCATCCCCTTGCCGCACATGGCGGAATAGGCGCCCCCATAATCCTTCCTCATGATCACCGTGATCTTCGGTACGACCGACTCGGAGTAGGCGTAGAGAAGTTTTGCCCCGTTGCGGATGATCCCTTGGTGCTCCTGATCAAGGCCGGGCAAATAACCCGGGCAGTCCACGAAGGTGATCAGGGGCAGGTTGAATGCGTCACAGAAGCGGACAAAACGGGCCGCTTTCCAGGAGGCATTGACATCGAGGCAGCCCGCGATGACACGGGGCTGGTTCCCGACGATGCCGACCGGCCTGCCGTCCAGACGGGCGAAACCGATCACGATATTGGGCGCAAACAACTTCTGAATCTCCAGGAAATCACCTTGATCCACGACCGGTTTGATCACATCCCGAACATCAAAAGCCTGCTTCGAACGTTCGGGAATGACCTCCCGGAGCTCGGGAACCAGCCTCTGCGGAGAATCGGTGCAGACCGCACGCGGCGGCTCCTCGCCGCTGTTTGCAGGCAGGAAACTCAAGAGGCGGTGCACAAGTTCCATGGCCTCTCGTTCACTCTTCACTACGAAGTGTGCAATTCCCGTTATGCAGCCATGCACCTTGCCGCCGCCCAGCTCCTCAAAGCCCACTTCCTCACCTGTGACCGCCTTGATGACGGCCGGCCCGGTAATGAACATCTTGGCAATAGGATCCACCATGATGATGAAGTCGGTCAAGGCCGGCGCATAAACCGTCCCACCGGCACAGGGACCCAGAATCACCGAGATCTGGGGAATCCAGCCGGAAGCAATGCTCGTACGAAAAAACAGAGAGCAATACCCGTTCAGGGCGCCCATCCCCTCCTGAATCCGGGCGCCGCCCGAATCATTCAGGCCGACCACAGGGGCGCCGACCTTCATGGCCTGGTCCAGAAGCCGGCAAAGCTTCAGACCCTGCGCTTCCCCCAGAGAACCTCCCATAACAGTGAAATCATTTGCAAAAGCATAAACGCGCCGCCGGTCAATACTCCCGCAGCCGGCAATAACGCCTTCGTTGGTCAGTTCCATGTCCGAAAGACCAAAATCGAGGCACCGGTTTCTGACCCACGGGTCCAGTTCCGTAAAGCTGCCGGAATCCATAAGAAGATCCAATCTTTCCCCGGCTGTCAGCTTGCCCCGCTTATGTTGCTGGGCCATTTTATCCGGCCCGCCTCCCAGGCCCAGTTTTTTTCGTTTTTGTTCCAGCTCTGCCAACAAACGTTCATGGTATGCCATATCCTTCAAACCTTTCCGTGATGTTCAGCACCCGTCACTCGGCTTGTTTTTCAGCTCCACGGCAAGTTCATCCGCTATCCTCACCGGGATCTCTTCCATCGTCACAGAGCGGTAATCCATCAAATCCGGTCCCACAATATGACATGACCCTGCGCTCTTGTTCACACCTTCACCGTCGGCACAGCACGCCGGACATCCGCAAACCACGAGCGTCGTATCGGCTTGTGCTCCTGGCAGGGCGAGGGACACCTCTTCCCCCAGGGCAACCTGCAGCTTCTCCCGGATCTGTTCCACCAGTTTTATACGGTCATATGCGGGATTGCAACCGCCGCAGTACCGGATCCCCAACCTGATCATCCTGCCATCATCCGCTTACAAAAGGCCGTCCGGATCGATCCCGCAGATGCGCCGGGCCAGGGCTTTCTTGTGTTCCAGATTGGCCAGACGCTGGATCATGATCCGCTGAGCCTGGGGAGAACCGGCGCCATGCATGGATTCGGTCAGATAGCCGACGGCCACCGCCCCCAGGGTCATCGCCTCGATGAGGCGCAGCATCCTCTGCCGGTGCCGTGTGGGATAAGCGTCGTCCCCGGCCATCATCTTCTCGCACCAGGGACCGGTCACCGGGGAATTGAAATCGGCATCGGATGGCATGGTGACCATCAGGCCGCCGGCGATATCCTGTGCCAGTCTCGCCATCTCGTAGGGAAACCGGGTGACATTCTGCTTGCAGACATTCGCGAGCATCATGTCGATCAGGTAATTCCCCGATGCCGTCTTCCTGCCCATGGCGGAACAGGCAATCCCGCAGGAAAAAAGCGTCTCGTTGAGATGAACCATCTCGATGATCTTGTCCCGGATATGCGAAGCCTTGGTGACGCCGTTGTAATCGGCGGTGGCGGCGGCGGCTCCGATAAGGATGTCCCCGTTGCCCACCTTGCACCCGCCGTAGGACTGGCGGTGGTATCCGGCAAACCGCTCCACCAGCATCCCGGAAAAATCGTGTTCACCGCACATGAAGACCCTCTCCCATGGGACAAACGTGTCATTAAAAATGACGATCGCCTCTTGGCCGCCGTAGCGGATGTTTCCGACGTCAACCTTTGTCGATTCAAGCTTGCGTGTGTCGCAGGACTGGCGTCCGTAGATGTAGAGCAG
This sequence comes from Pseudomonadota bacterium, assembly GCA_018819165.1. Taxonomy (GTDB): domain Bacteria; phylum Desulfobacterota; class Syntrophia; order Syntrophales; family UBA5619; genus JAKAFS01. Next base: position 624 of record JAHJQP010000022.1, on the reverse strand, counting down.
GGACTCGTCGTTCGCCGGCACAGCGAACGCGACGGCGTAATCCTTGTCCTCCGCTCCCAAGGTCAGTGTCGGCATTACGAGAATCTCATGGGAATTGACGATCCCCGTCTGATGCATCTTGGCGCCCCTGACCACCACGCCGTCGTTCTTTTTCTCCACCACATGAACGAAGAGATCCGGATCCTTCTGCTGTGACGGTCCCCGGGAACGGTTTCCCTTGGGATCCGTCATGCACCCGTCCACCGTCCAATCCTTCTCCTCCCACGCCGTCACATATCTCCTGAATCGCTCATGGTAATCCGTTCCATGCTTCAGGTCCATCTCATGGGTCGTGCTCCACAGGGCGTTGAGGGCATCCATCCCTACGCATCTCTGGAAACAGGCCCCCGTCATATTGCCCACAAGCCGCTGCATCTTCACCTTTTTGATCAGGTCATCCGTGCTCTGGTGCAGATTTGCAAAGCGATTGATCTTCTTTCCCGTCAGCGCGGATGTGGCCTGCATCAGGTCCTCGTGTTCGGGCATCTCGGCCAGCCGATAGGTCATGGCGCAACAATTGACCGAAGGCCGGATGATCGGATGATCCACGGGGTTCGACACCAGCTCGCCCAGCAGATAAACCTT
>JAHJQP010000138.1 GCA_018819165.1 Pseudomonadota bacterium | reverse complement strand
CCCGCGAGGGTCTTCGATGGATCGGTCTTCCGGCTTCGGGCGGCCTACTCACCCGCCTTCCCATCATGATTGCCTCATGACAGTGGCATTTCGGGTTTTCGTTCCCATCACGGCTGCGGGGCAGCGGGGGCTTTTCACCCCTCTTCCCTGAATCCACCTGTAACTGCTGCTTTTTAAATCTTATGGCCGCAAATTATATAAAAGAATCTGTTTTGTCAAGGTTAAAATAACAACATGTTGCGCGATAAAATCTCCTTGACAGACAAGGCAGCCCATCGTATCCTTCCGCGCTGAAAAGCAAGTTCTTATCAATTCAATTCAATAAATTTTTTATCCACCCCGGCTGATGAATGGTTTAACGCTAATCAATAATAACTAAGGAGGGAGAAATTATGCAAATGCGACGAGTCGCCATTATTGAGGGGTATCGAACCCCATTTCAACGAATGTTTACGGACTTTAAGGATATGACGGCCGTCGATCTGGCCAAAATATGTCTAACTGAACTGGTAAACCGGACCGAGATTGATCCCAACGAGATCGACGAAATCGCCATGGGACTCAGCGTACCCAAGCCGAGCACGACGAATCTGGCCCGTATTGCCGCACTGGGGATAGGTCTTCCCAAAACGATCCATGCATATCATATGCAGATGGCTTGTGCGACGAGCATTTTAACCACTGCACACGTTGCCATGAGTATTGCAACTGGAAATGCGGATGTCGGTATTGCCGGCGGCGCCGATTCGATGTCGGACGTTCCAATAACCGTTACAGATGCCTTCCGGCGCATCATTCTGGAAGCGCAAACCAAAAAAACACCCGAAGAACAGATGATCACCATCGGACAGGTGAGACTTGCAGATATGATTCCGCCGCCGATGGCCCTGGCCGAGGCGTATACCGGCTTAACCATGGGAGAGCATACCGAGTTGATGGTAAAAGAATGGGGTATCACGCGTGAGGAACAGGATGACTATGCGGCTCGAACCCATGAACTGGCTGGAAAGGCCGTCGCCGACGGACGTATTCCCGCTGAAATAATCCCGGTTGTTGCCCCGCCGGATTACCATGTGGCGATTGCGGACAATCAGATCCGGCCCCAACCGAATCGAGAGAAGATGGGCACTCTTCCCCCCGCATTCGACAAAGAATACGGCACCATTACGGCAGCCAATGCCAGCCCGCTTACAGACGGCGCCTCCGCTGTTCTGCTGATGGCGGAGGAAACGGCAAAAGCGCTGGGATACAAACCAAAAGCATATATTAAGTCCTTTGGTTTTTCAGGCCTTGATCTGGATATCGGCATGCTTTTCGGGCCTACTTTTTCTACGCCCAAAGCTCTCAAACAAGCCGGACTGAAACTCTCGGACATTGATCTCATTGAAATGCACGAGGCGTTTGCCGGGCAGGTTCTGTGTAATCTCAAGGCGTGGACCAGTAAGGACTGGCTGAAGAAAAATGTGGGACTCAGTGAACCCATTGGGAAAGTGAATATGGACCGATTCAACATGATGGGCGGTTCCGTCTCTATCGGCCATCCCTTTGGGGCGACAGGCACACGAATGATAACCACTTGCGCAAATCAACTGCCCCGGGTGGACGGAACGTTTGGTTTGGTTACAGCTTGCGCTGCAAACGGCACGGGCGCCGCGATGATACTGGAACGCGCAAATTAAGGTCAAGCAGAGGAGGGATTTGAGATATGAGCGAAAAAATACTCACCTTGGAAAAAGACGAGCATGGCGTGGCGATTTTAACATATGATCTCCCGGAACGCCCGATGAACGTGATTACCGATCAGGCGAGGCAGGAATTGGATGAGATGGCCGATGTCATTGCCGGGGATGACGAAATAAAGGCAGTGGTGCTGATGGGAAAACCGGGCAATTTTTTGGCAGGCGCTGATATCACCATGCTCCAGTATGTTAAAACCGAAGAAGACGGGTATCAAATGTCGCGGGCCATGCATAACGTTCTAAAGAAATATGAAGCGCTTTCCAAACCGGTCATTGCGGCGATTAACGGTCCCTGCCTCGGGGGCGGTCTGGAAGTGGCAATGGCCTGCCATTATCGTATTGCTACCACATCACCCAAAACGGTCTTGGGGCTACCTGAAGTCAAATTGGGCCTGCTGCCCGGCGGAGGGGGCACCCAGCGACTTCCGAGGCTTATTCCTCTGGATCAGGCCATGGATGGAATCCTGACGGGGAAGAACTTCATGCCCGAACAAGCCAAGAAGCTGGGGCTCGTCGACGAGGCGGTTCCGCCGGAGAAGTTAAAGGAAATCGCCTATCAACGAGCACTGGCATTGGCCCAGGGAAAAATGGAAATCAAGCGGAAATTGCCGCCGTTGCCGTCGCCGAAAATGCTTGCAGGGTTGTATGAACAGGCAAAAGGCATGGTTCAAAAGCAGGCCAAAGGCCTCTATCCGGCTCCGCTGGAGATACTGGAATGCGTTTATAAGGGCCTATCTGAAGGTCTAAAAGCCGGATATGAGGAAGAGGCAAGGCGTTTTGGAAAATTGGTTTTAACCAAGGAAGCCGCGGCATTGATCCATATTTTCTTTATGGATACCGCAGCCAAAGCGGATCGGGGAGTGGCCAAAAACGTCAAACCCCATCCCATTAAAAAGATCGGGGTCCTGGGCGCCGGACTCATGGGCGCCGGTATCGCGGCCATCAAGGCGGACAAAGGATATGTCGTCCGCATGGAGGACGTCAGCATGGAGGCCGTCGGCAAGGGGTTGAAAGCTGCCGGCAAAGTTTTGGAAGGTATTTGGATGAAGCGCCCCCGTGGTGAATATGAATACCGCCGGCGCTATGATCTGATCAGTGTTACGGATACCTATACCGGCTTTAAAAATGCCGATATCGTTATCGAAGCGGTTTTCGAAGACCTGGATCTCAAACATAAGGTGATCCGGGAAGTTGAAGCGGTCATGTCGAAAAATGCCATTTTTGCCTCAAATACATCCGCCATTCCGATTACCCGTCTGGCAAAAGCATCCAAACGGCCCCAGCAGTTTCTGGGCATGCATTACTTCTCGCCGGTGCATCGAATGCCGCTGATCGAAATCATCAATACGAAGGATACCTTGCCGGAAGTGACTGCGACTGCATGGGAAATTTGTAAAGCGTGCGGAAAGACCCCTATTATTGTCAATGACGGGGTGGGCTTTTTTACATCCCGTGTCATTTCCCGCTATATCAATGAGGGAATGCTGATGCTCAATGAAGGGGCGAGGATTGAAGATATCGATAATGCGGCCGTATCCGTCGGATTTCCGGTAGGACCCATTATCGTCAGCGACGAGGTGGGTCTGGATGTGTCCTACAAGGTCGGAGTCATTCTTTCCGAGATCTTCGAAGGACGGGTGGATTCCCATGATATAGCCAAGAAAATGGTAGGGGACGGGCGTTCCGGTCGTAAAAACGAAAAGGGGTTCTATGAATACCGGAACGGCAAGAAACTCGGTCCCGATCCGAGCGCGTATGATTTTACGGCGCCGGGTCGCGAACGGATCGACATGTCCCGGAAGGAGATTGTCGAAAGGCTGGTATTGGCCTTTTGCAATGAGTCCGCGCTGTGCCTGGAGGAGAACATCCTGAGGAGCCCGCGAGACGGTGATGTCGGCGGTATCTATGGCATCGGTTTTCCAGCCAACCTGGGTGGGCCTTTCTTTTATATGCACTCCCGGGGAATCGAAGCTGTCGTCGGTGCATTGAGCAAGCTCGAAGAAAAATTCGGATCGCGGTTTTCCCCGCCCCAACTCCTCAAGGATATGGTAAAAAGGGGGGAAACATTTTTTTAATCGGAAAAGAAAAATAGTGAGAAATAACCGGCAACTCTCACAGGAAAATCTTGCCGGGATTCAAAATTCCGTTGGGGTCGAAGACAGCCTTGATACCGCGCAGGATTTTGATCTGTGCATCGTCCAACGCCATCGGAAGATACCGGCGGCGCGTGACGCCAATCCCGTGCTCGCCGGTGAGCATTCCACCCAACGACAGTGTGAGGCCATAGATCTCTTCATCCACCACAATCGGCACGAGCGACTGCCATCGGTCGTCAGACATACTGTCCTTGAGAGTGTTGACGTGCACATTGCCATCACCCGCGTGCCCGAAGCAAACGATGCGCACCGAATGTTTCCGCGCGATCTCTTTGATTCCTTTAAGTAGCATGCCAATTTTGGCACGCGGGACGGTAAGATCTTGCATGTGGTTGATCGGACTCTGCCATTTGAGCGCAGGGATGATCTGGCGCCGCACTTCCCACATCCGATCGCGCGTCGGACGATCCTTTGCCACCAGCACATCTCGCGCACCATGCTTCAAACAGATTTCGCCGGCGGTTTCGAAATCCGCGTCAACCGCCTCCTGATGATTGCCGTCGATCTGGATCAAGAGTTGAGCCTCCGCATCGTGGTAGGGCGCCTCCTTTTCCAGAAACTGCTCTGTAGCCAGGACAGCATCGCGTTCCATGAACTCGATGGTGGCCGGCACGATGCGCTCGCCTATAATGTCCGATACCGTGTCCGCGGCAGCCTGGAAATCATCGAAAGGCACCAGGAGATCAACCCGTAACTTGGGCAGAGGAATGACACGCAGGATGATTTTCGTCACCACAGCCAGGGTGCCCTCCGACCCGATCAACAGTTGGGTCAGGTTATAGCCGGTGACATCCTTGACCAACTTTCTACCGCACGTCACTATCTCTCCCGATGGAAGCACCGCTTCGAGGCTGCACACGTAATCTTTGGTCACACCGTATTTGACTGCGCGCGGACCGCCGGAACCCTCGGCAATGTTTCCCCCGATGGAGCAGGTATCGAGACTGGCTGGGTCAGGAGGGTAGAACAAGCCCTCGGCTTCCACGGTGCGGTGGAGTTCGCCGGTGATGACACCCGGTTCGACGGTGACCATCAAGTTCTCCTGATCGATTTCCAGGATGCGGTTCATTTTCTCCAGCGACAGGACAATCCCGCCGCAGACCGGAACCGCACCGCCGCTCAGCCCGGTTCCTGCCCCTCTCGGTGTGACGGGCACGCGTTCCTGTTGAGCCAGTTTAAGTATCTCGGAAATCTGTT
>JAHJQP010000137.1 GCA_018819165.1 Pseudomonadota bacterium | reverse complement strand
CAGGGGCTTTGACGAACTCGTGGCCAAAATCCGCCATCTCCTGGCCAATCCGGACGAAGCGGAGGCTATCCGCCGGGCGGGGTTCCGGCGGGCCCGGGAGGAGCACACATGGGAGATGCGGTTCGAGCGGGTCTTCACCCTCATGAACCTCATCTGACCCAGGTCAATTCATTCCAGGTTCATGGTCTGAAATCCTTTTCGAAGGCAAATCGCTGTTTGAATAATAGTGCAACTATGATAGAAAATCACTGCAATATTTTCACAGGAGCGTGGGCAAGCGAGTCATGAGATACTGCAACCTTCTGCGGAACATTTCTAACTGGCCGCTCTATCTGAAAGTAAAGTTCGATCTCGCCCGCCACGATCCGCTCCGCTTCACGACGCGTCAGGGGGTCCGTATCGAGGTGCCGAGGAGGCTCCTGCAGACCTTCAAGGAGATCTTCATGGATGAGTGTTATATGAAAGATCTGGCATTCCCGCTTCCTGAAAATCCGACGATCCTGGATATCGGGGCCAATGCCGGCTATTTCTCCCTGTTTGCTCTCTCGCGATTCCGCGGAGCCCGGGTATTTTCCTTTGAACCCATACCGGCCAATTTTCGGCTTCTGGAGAGGAACCGTGACCTGAATCCCGGCCTGCCGTGGTTCTGCGTGCCCAAGGCGGTGGCGGGACGGTCGGGCGATCTGATCCTCGCTTTTGATGGCGGTGATGATTTCACCACCAGCGCCACCGTCATGGGGGGCGATTCCGGCCAGAAAGACCGGATCCGCGTTCCCGCCGTGACGATCCCGGAGATCCTGGACGAACATGGCCTGAAGCGGTGCGACCTTCTCAAGATGGATTGCGAAGGGGCCGAATACGGCATCCTCTATCACTGTCCGCCGGATGTCCTGGCACGCATTGATCGGATCGCAATGGAGGTCCACGGGGGACCAGGGGCGGATCAGAATATCGACTCCCTGGAGGCTTTTATGCAGAAAGAAGGATTTGCCACCCGGCAGCGGCCGGTGGGGATGCTGTCGGCCTGGCGCGGGGAGAAAAGCGATGGATGACAAAGCGCCGCTTTCCGTGGCCATGATCGTACGCAATGAGGCGCAGAGCCTTCCCGATTGTCTGCGGAGCGTCGCCTTTGCCCGCCAGATCGTCGTGGTGGATTCCGGGAGCGAGGACGAGACCCTCCGTATTGCCTCCGATTTCGGCTGCGAGGTCTTCAGCGAGGCGTGGCGCGGCTTCGGTCCCCAGAAGCAGTTTGCCGTCGAGAAGTGCCGGGAGGCGTGGACACTCGTCCTGGATGCCGATGAACGAATCCCGCCGGAAACTGCCCGTGTGATCCGGCAGATTGTCGGCTCCCCTGATGCCGCGGCCGGGTACAGCTTCCCGAGAAAGAATTTCTTTCAGGGCCGCTGGATCCGTCATGCGGGGTGGTGGCCGGATCGGGTGGTCCGTCTCTTCCGGAAGGGGGAGGGCTGCATGACGGGGGCTGCGGTCCATGAATCGGTCGCCGTTGATGGGCCCGTTGAGCACTTGGAGGTCCCGATCGAACATTGGACGGAGAGCCGCCTCGATTTGATCCTCCGCAAGATCGACCGCTATTCTACACTCGGCGCCCAAGAGGCCTTCGTGGAAGGGCGAAGGTGTTCGATCTGGTTGGCGTTTCTGCGGGCGGAATTCACCTTCTTCCAGGATTATCTCCTTCGGGGAGGCTTCCTGGACGGCCCGCAGGGTTTGACGCTTGCCGTGACCGACGCGGTCAATAAATTTTTCAAGTATGCCAAGCTGAGCGAACTGAGCAGACGGGCGGCGGAAGAGGGGGGGAAGGGGAGAATCCCCCCCGCATCGGGAAAGCCTGACTGAGCGTCATATCGGGAGTCCTGCTGGGGGAGGGTCGCTCTCGTCCCAGGGGATTTGCGGGGACGGGCAGACCGTCTCCGGGGTTGGAAAAATGGATCTCACGATCATCATCGTCAACTGGAACACACGGGAACTTCTGCAGAAGTGTCTCGAGTCCGTGGAGGCGACGGTCCGGGACTTCTCTCAGGAGGTCATCGTTGTCGACAACGCCTCCACCGACGGCAGCGTCGCCATGCTGAAGGAGCGGTTCCCCGGCGTGAGGCGGATCGAGAACAGCGAAAACAGAGGGTTCGGCGCGGCCAACAACCAGGCCCTGCGGATCATGGCGGGCCGCTATGCCCTTTTGCTGAACTCGGATGCGGGCCTTACCAAAAACGCCGTCACCGAACTCTTTACCTGCTTGGAAAACAATCCCGAAGCGGCGATGGCCTGCGGCCAGCTCCTCAACGCCGACGGGAGCCGGCAGAATTCCATCGCCGCCTTCCCCACGCTGCTTACGCTCCTGGCCAACATGCCGCTTCTCGAGTATCTCTTTCCGCGGCGCTTTCCGAGCAAAAGGTACAGCCATTCGGGGCCTGTCGAGGTCGACTCGGGGGTCGGCGCCTGCCTCATGGTTCGCAAGGCGGCGATCGACGCCGT
>JAHJQP010000136.1 GCA_018819165.1 Pseudomonadota bacterium | reverse complement strand
TCTGAAGAGAGGATCGATGAACTCCCGACGGAGCTGGGTCTCGTTGTAATGGCCCGCCGTGTAGGATTCGATGTTCTCGCTGAAACGTTCGATCAGTTCAAGAACTTCCGGAGGAGCAGGCATGATCAGTCGTTCCTTTCCTATGGGAAGGTTATCAGATACTCAGATGATGATCAACCAAACATAATTTGTTATCTCCTGCATTTAATCGTTTCAACGGTGCGATGAGAATTTTGAACGCGCACGTCCCGGTGGCAACTTTCATACAGGTCTTTGCACGATAGTCATGACTTTTCCGTAAAGCCCTTCATGATGGCCGCGGCCTCTTCGCCGGCGACAAAGCCGGTGGAGAAGGCCGCCTGGAGGTTGTAGCCGCCCGTGTCGGCGTCGAGGTCCATCACCTCTCCGCAGAAGAAAAGACCGGGGACGAGACGGGAGGCCATTGTCCGCGGATCGATCTCCTTGAGCGACACTCCCCCGGCCGTGACAATAGCCGTGGACATGGGGAGGGAACCCTTGATGTTAAAACGGAGCGACTTGAGGAGGGAGATCAGCCGTTCCCGCTCTCCGGCGCCGATCTGACTCCCCGGCCGGTCCGGGGGAATGCCGGTCATTTCGACAAAGGGTTCGATCATCTTGCGGGGGAGAAGACCGCCGAGGAGGCTGCGGAAACCCCGCTTGCCGAACCGGTCGAAGTCCCGTTGGAGGCGGGCCCGGAGCTGTTCCGCCGTGAGGGCCGGCTTCAGGTCGATCGCGACGCTGACCGGTCCTTCCGCGAGGGCATCGATAACAGCGAGGCTCATCAGCAGCGTGATCGGACCGCCGATCCCGAAGTGGGTGAAGAGCATCTCCCCCATCCGGCTCTCGATGACCGGCCCCCGCCGCCGCTTTGTCTCCAGCCCCCGGCCGACATCCTTTATGGGGGGCTGGGAAGAGTCGATGGACTCCGCCCGAACGCTGAAGGCCGTGAGCCGTACATTCCGTAGGCTCACCCCCTGCATCGCCTTTGCCGGCCCGACCTCTTCGACGACAAGCGGCACGAGCGCGGGGCGGAGTCTGGTGACGGCATGCCCGAGGGCGGCCGCCATCCGGTAGCCGTCGCCGGTGGCGCCGGTCTCCGGCCAGGTGGCGCCGCCGGTCGCTAAAATCACGGCCCGGGCGGGAAGCACGCCTTCTACTGTCCTGACACCTTCGACGCGGCCGCCGCGGAGGGCGATCCCGGCCACGCGGGCGCCGGTGCGCAGCTCCGCGTGTTGATCCTTCAGGTAACGTCGGAAGGCAGCTACGACATCCGCCGCATCGCCGGAGACGGGGAAGATCCGCCCGCCGCGCTCGACCTTGGTCTCCACTCCGTAACGCCTCAGGAAGGAAAGGAGGTCTTCCCGGAAGAAACGGCGGAAGGCGCTGTGGAGGAAGCGGCCGTTCGGCCCATACATGGCGATGAACTCCGGGAGTTCCAGGGCATTGGTCAGGTTGCAGCGGCTCTTCCCGCTGATAAGAATCTTCTTTCCCGGCCCGTCTGTTTTTTCCAGCAGGAGGACTTTTGCTCCCATTTCCGCGGCCCGCCCGGCGGCCATCATACCGCCGGCGCCGGCGCCGACGACGATCACACGTCCGGTCTCCGGCTCATGATTCAGATCGACGCGCAACGCGTTCTCCTTATTCAGACGCCCCCCGCTCCGTTCAGGATGATCTTCCTGAGAAGATCCCAGTCGATATCATTCTGCAGACAGTCGTACCGGGCAGTCAGGAGGACCTGGGGAATGACCTTTTTCCTCTTCAGATGGACTCCATCGAGGGTGATCCGGGTCGACCGGATCCCTTTTTCGATCTCGAAATCGCAGGCGGCGCCTACCGCGGCCCGGATTCTCTTTCTCTGCACGAGCCGTTTCGTAAAATTCGTGCTGGGGGAGATGTAGAATTGCCATCCCTGCTCCTCGCAGAGGATACTGATCTCGCCGCAGGGGCAGCGTTTGCACTTGACGCAGAGGACCCCCTCCGCCTTGGAAAAACGGGCCTGGCACTTCTCGTCGATCAGGCAGTGGGGGAGGATGACCGCTTTTTCGGCCACGGGGATCCGATTGAAATCCTCCCGGTAGTAGGCATTGGATATCCTGGAGATATCCCAGCGAAGACCGATCCGTCCCAGCAGGGAACGCAGTGGAAAGAAAAAAAAGGCGGAAGCGAATTTGAGTCTGCCGCAATTCTGGGTCATGGACCTTTTCCGTGATTCGTCTGATTTGCAGAAGCCGGCGAAACTGCCGCCCGCATAGTGGAGAGGGATATCAGAAAGGTGGGGGGAAAGCAATTTTTTTACACCTTTTGCTACCGGATTCGGAATATCCGTGATATACTTTCAGTACTTTCTGTCACAGTTTCCTCACCATCAGCCAAGGCGCAGGAGGTGAACTTGAATTCCGGCAAGACTGTCTTTGTGGTGAATCCTCATGCGGGAAACGGGTCGACGTGCAAAGAGTGGCCCCGGATCAGGAACATGGCCCGGGATCTTCTGGGGCCCTTCGAGACCTACCTGACCGGAGGGCCGGGCGATGCCACCCGGATGACCCGGGATAACCTCCTGGCGGGGGCCGACCGGATCATCTGCGTGGGTGGCGACGGCACGCTCAACGAGGTGGTCAACGGCTTTTTCGATGAGAACGGCCCCCTCCGGCGGGACGCCGTGCTCGGCTTTCTCCCCAACGGAACGGGCTGCGATTTCTGCCGGACCATGCCCATCCCTGCTGGGCTGGAGGCATCCCTCCTCACCGTCCGTGAGGGTTATGTCCGCACCATCGATCTCGGACGCATCCGCTACCGGGACCACCAGGGCCTCTTTTCCACAAGATACTTTCACAATATCGCGAGCTTCGGCCTCGGAGGAGAGGTCGTGGACCGGGTCAACCGGACCAGCAAGGCCTGCGGACCTTTCCTCACCTTCATCTGGGGGACGGTGGCCTCCCTTTTCGCCTACGGGAAGAAACGGGTCCGTCTCAAGGTGGACGATGGGGACGAGTGGACCGTGGATGTGCTCAATATCGCCATCGCCAACGGGCGCTACCACGGGGGAGGCATGCTCGTCGCCCCCGACGCCGT
>JAHJQP010000135.1 GCA_018819165.1 Pseudomonadota bacterium | reverse complement strand
CGTGAAGGCCGAGATCACAAGCCCAGACTGGGTGTAGTCCAGATCGAAGGCGCTGCGGATGAAGGGGATCAGGGGCACCGTGATCGAGGTCAGGAGGTGATGGCTGAAGTGCCCCAGTATGAACAGGGGCATCATCCCCCCGAAAATTGCACGCAGATTCAACCGATGAAAATCCTCCCGTTCATGCTTCTCCGCGGCCGGCTGAAGGCGAAATCGGTTCATTGCTTAGCGGAAAAGGACGCCTGGCGTCAATGTAAAAATGGGGCGCCTCATATTTCACCTCCCATGAGATAGCGGGCCTCCTGGCGGCCGCGTTGTTCGTCCACCAGCAACAGGAGCCCTCCCCCCGCGAGGAAGAGAAAGGTGATGGAGAGGATGCTCAGCCGGGAGGCGAGATCGCCGCCGACACCCGCGGAACGGGCCCAGAGGGCAACGCCGCCGATCAGTAGCGGCCCGACGACGGCGGCGAACTTTCCTACCATGTTGTAGAAGCCGAAGTACTCCGCCGCTTTGTCCGGCGGGATGATCCGGGCGAAGAAGGAGCGGCTGAGCGCCTGGACTCCCCCCTGGACGAGGCCGATGAAGCCGGCCATCAGGAAGAATTCCGTTTTGCTCTGCATGAAGAACCCCCAGAGAGGCATGGCAAGATAGATGGCGATCGCGACGAGGATCGCCCGCTTCGTCCCGATCAGACCGCCGAGACGGCCGAAGGCGAGAGCCGCGGGGAAGCCGATAAACTGCGTCATCAACAGCGCGAGGATCAGGTCCTGCGACGCGAACCCGATCGAGAGGCCGTAGTCGAGCGCCATGACGATGATCGTATTCACGCCATCGATGTAGAGCCAGTAGGCGGCGAGGAAGGTGACGATCGTCCGGTGGTGTCGGATCTCCCGGAAGGTCTGCAGAAGCTGCCGCAGGCCGGCGGCGACGATCCCGCCGATTTTTTCCTGCTCCCGCCCTGCCGGTTCCCGGACGAAAAGGATCAGGGGAAGCGAGAAGAGGACCCACCAGATCCCCACCGACAGGAAAGAGAACCGCACTGCGGCGGCGGCGCTTTCCAGACCGAAGAATCCCGGTCTGAGAGTCATGCCGACGTTCAGGGCGAACAGGAGGCCGCCGCCGAGATAGCCTAAGGAAAACCCAAGTGCAGAGACGGCGTCCAGCCGCTTTTCGGTTGCCACGGCCGTGATAAGGGAGTCGTAGAAGATGTTTCCGCCGGCGAAGCCGATCATGGCGACAATGTAGAGGGCGGCCGCCTGATGCCATTCGCCCTGGCCGATCAGCCCCAGGGAGGCAGTCGCTGCCGCGCCGGCGAAGGCGAAGCAGATCAGAAACCGTTTTCGCACCTGCCCCCGGTCGGCTATGGCCCCCAGGACCGGTGCGCACAAGGCGACGGCGATCCCGGCCATTGAATTGGCCAGGCCGAGCTTGGCCGTGCTCAGAACGGCATCGGCGCCGGTGCTCCAGAACTGCTTGAAGAAGATCGGGAAAAAGGCGGCCATGACCGTCGTGGCGAAGGCGGAGTTCGCCCAGTCGTACATGGCCCACCCGAATACGGCCCTGCGGTTGTCATCGCTCATGGCGTGGTCCCCTTACTGATTGCTGGTGAAGTGCCGAAAAAACGTCTCGGAGATCGGTAATGGAAAGGGAGCATGATTTCCAAAGGTCTCTTGAAGATATTATTACGGCTTATGCGATCCGGAGGACCTTTGCCCCGCGGATCTTCCCTTCCCTGAGTTCGGCGAGGGCCCGGTTCGCCTCCGTTAGGGGGTATTCCTCCACCTCCGGCCGGAGGGGGATCTCCGCCGCCAGTTCCAGAAATTCCCGGATGTCCCGCCGGGCAACATTGGCCACGCTTTTTATCTCCTTCTCCAGCCACAGATGAACGGGATAGTCGAGCCGGAGGAGTTCGGTCCGGTCCCGCTCCTCCTTCCGGATGGCGTTTATTACGAGGCGGCCGCCGGGGGCGAGATGCCTGAGCGCCTCCACAACGGGTTTCCAGGCGGGCGTCGTATCGATGATCGCATGGAGCTTCTCCGGCGGCGCCTCCTGGATCGCCCCGGTCCAGACAGCCCCAAGCTGGCGGGCAAAGGCCCTCTCCCGCTCGTTCCGGGCGAAAACGAAGGTTTTTGCATGTGGATATTTATGGCGGACCATCTTCAGGACGAGGTGCGCCGAGGCGCCGAAGCCGGTGAGACCGAGGTTTTGCCCGTCCCGGAGCCCGGCGAGGCGGAGCGACCGCCAGCCGATGGCCCCGGCGCACATGAACGGCGCTGCCTCCGCATCGGAGAAGGCCGCCGGGATGGGATGGGCGAAGGCCGCAGGGACGGTCATGAATTCCGCGTAGCCGCCGTTTACGTCGCGTCCCGTGGCGCGGAAGCTCTCGCAGAGGTTTTCGTCCCCGGCGCGGCAGGCATCGCAGGCCCCGCAGGCCCAGTGGATCCAGCCCACCCCGACCCGGTCGCCGAGGCTGAAACCCCCGGTATTTTCCCCAAGGGCGGTGATCTCCCCCACGACCTGATGCCCCGGGATGACGGGGAAGGCCGGCGGCGGGGCGCGCCCCTCGATCTCGTCGAGTTCCGTGTGGCAGACCCCGCAGGCGCGGACCGCGATCAGGATTTCCCCTTCACCCGGGACCGGTTCCGGCAGCTCCTCCGCCGCGAGGGGCGAGGGATTCTCAGTAAAACTGGAAACGCCTTTCAGGACCATCGCTTTCATGGATCGACAGAACCCTCATCCGTCAATAATGATACCTCGCCTGGAGAAAGTCGATGCGGTCGTCGCCGACCAGGTAAACGACGCGGTGCTCTTGCGTCAGGCGGCGGGACCACATGCCGGGGGCAAGATATTTCAGGGGTTTTGGCTTGCCGATTCCGGCAAAGGGATCGAGCAGGACCGCCTCGACGATGGTCAGCGCTCGCAGGGCGATCTTCCGATCGGTTTCCACCCAGTGGCGCAGGTCCTCCCGGAACTCAGGCTGGAATACGGCCTCCCGCCGCACAGCCTTTCCGCCCTCTGTTTTATGACTTCTCTCCAAGGCCCGTTTCCTTTTTCAGGGACGAGACCGTCCGCGGTTTTTCCGTTCCTGCCTGGGCGCGGGCCAGGGCCTTAAGCAGGCGCCGGGTGTTTTTCGGAGAACGGAACAGATGGGCCGTCTCCGCCAGGCTGTCCAGTTCGTCCGCCGCAACGAGTGCGATATCCTCGCCGCGCCGTCTCCGGACGATGACGATCTCCCGATTCTCCGTGACTTCATCGAATAATTTTGCAAGGTTCGCCCTGGCTTGGGTATAGGTGGTCTGAATCGGCATAGCATTTTCCTCCCTCTTTTCTGTACGTGAGTACGGTACATGTTTTATTCCACCCCGTCAAGTCCTATCCATTGGACCGATGAAGGCCCTCTTGCATGAGCCAGATACGATTTTCAACTCCCCGGTTTGAGGGGGAGAAGACCATTCCGGTTGAAGCCGCTCGTGGGGTGGGGCATTTTTTTTCGATTGGTGGTTCAAATCAGCGGCGATTATCGCGTATAATAAAAACGTATCCTGGAGGCCCCTCCCTCAAGGACAGGGAGCTTGCCATTTTTGTGGAATGGGGCTTCATGTCAGGTCGAAGCCCTCGCATTGCGGAGGTTCATAAATGTCTCGGGTAAGAACTTTTCTGCTTGCCGCCCTTTTCCTCTGTGTTTTTTGTCTGCCTTTATTTTCCGCGACCCAGGAGTTCCTGAGCGTTCAGGTCAAAGAGGGACAGATGCGCTCTACGCCTTCTTTTTTAGGGAGCGTCATGGGCAGTCTCGCTTACGGTGATCGGGTGGAGCTCATCGAAGACAAGGGCGCCTGGAAAAGGGTGGCGATCCGAGGCGGTAAAATCAAGGGGTGGGTGCACATGTCCGCCCTGAGCGCCAAGAAGATCGCCCTTCGGGCGGGAACGGCGGATGTCCAGACCGGGGCGACGAGCAGTGAGCTGGCCCTCGCCGGCAAGGGGTTCAACGCCAAGGTGGAGGCGGAATTCAAGAATATCGAAATGGGGACAGATCTATTTTTCAGGGGAAAATAGATCTGTCCCCATTTATTTCTGGCGCGGGCGGATACTGAGGACCGCGGGAAGGACGACTGAGATCATCAGGGCGCCGACGAAAACGAACGGCCAACGGTATCCCCACCAAGCGGCCAGGATCCCTCCAAAGAACGGACCGGCGGCCATACCCAGGCAGGTCATGGATGATGTGAGTCCGTAGGCCTTGCCG
>JAHJQP010000134.1 GCA_018819165.1 Pseudomonadota bacterium | reverse complement strand
TTCTATGGCATAGCCATCTTGATGATCGGCCTCTTCCACCGGCAGATAACCGAGGGCGATGTTTTTTTTCACCGTATGGCCATAACCGCCGCTGGAGACGACCCCGACAACCTTCCCCCGGCAACTGATGGTCTCCCCGCCAGAGAGCAGTTTCGGCTCGTCATGGTTCAAGGTGAAGGTGCAGAGTTTCCACTTCGGCCCTTCCAGCTTTATCTTCACCAGGGACTCGCGACCGATAAAGGATCCCTTATCAAGGTCCACGGCAAAACCTATCCCGGCATCGTAGGGGCTATAGTCGGGCGATACTTCGGCGCTCCAGTAGCAGTAGCCCTTCTCCAGTCTGAGGGAATCAATAGCCCTGTACCCGGCATTCTTGATGCCGAGGTCCTGACCGGCCGCCCAGAGGGTTTCATAGAAATGGCAGGCGTATTCCGGCGGCAGGTAGAGTTCATAGCCCAATTCACCGATATAGGTCACCCGCAGGGCCAAGACCGGGGCATAATCGATGACGACCTCGCGGCATTGACCGAAGGGGAAGGTTTCATTGCTGAAGTCATCATCGGAGACGCGCATCAGGAGTGTCCGGGAAAGGGGACCGCAGACATTGATCATGGCAAAGGAAGAGGTGACATCACGAAGCGCGGCGGAACCGTCTTGCGGCAGATGTTTTTTAAGCCATATCAAATCATGGACCCCGAAGGCCGTGCCGGTAACGATGAAGAAGCGGTTTTCAGCCACCCGGGAGACGGTGATGTCCGCCTCGATGCCGCCCCGGTTGTTGCAAAGCTGGGTATAGGTTGTGGCGCCCACGGGCCTGTCCATGTTGCCTGCCGCCACGTGATTCAGAAAAGACAGAGCTCCGGGTCCCGTCACCTCGAACTTGCTGAACGAGGACTGGTCGATCAGCACCACCGCCTCACGGGCCGCTTTGTGTTCGGAAGCCACATGCTCAAACCAATTGGGAATCCCGAAGGTAAGCCTGTCCTCCGGCTCCACTCCCGGGGGGGCAAACCAGTTGGCCCTTTCCCACCCGAATTTGGATCCATAAACGGCCCCCTTTCCCTTGAGCAGGTGGTAAAGGGGCGAGCGTTTTACACCCCTGGCCGAGTCATGTTCTTCATACGGCCAGGAGATCGTGTAGTGTTTGCCGTAGATCTCTTTTGTCCGCTCCACATTGTACTTGAGGCTCTTGTGATGTTGACCGAAACGGCGGATATCCAATGGCCAGATGTTGAGACTCGGTTCGCCCTCTACGATCCATTCGGCAAGCATCCGCCCGGCGCCGCCGCCGGCGGCGATCCCGAAGGCGTTGAATCCTGCTGCCACAAAACAATTATCGAGCTCCGGCGCCGGCCCCAGCATGCAGTTGCCGTCCGGCGTAAAGGCCTCCGGACCGTTTACCAGGCGCGCAATACCGGCATCCTTGAGACAGGGCGTCCTCTTGATGGCCGCCTCGGAAATAGGTTCAAAGTGATCGAAATCGGCCTCCAGGAGTTCCTGTGTGAATCCCTTGGGTATGCCCTTTACGGCCCAGGGAATCCCGTCCCTTTCGTAACCGCCCATGACGAGTCCTCCGACCTCTTCTTTGTAATAGAGGAGGCTGTCCTTGTCCCGCAAGGTGGGCAAATCGGGAGGCAGCCCTTCGATGGTCTCGGTCACGAGGTATTGATGCTGAAAGGGAACCAGGGGAATGTTCACACCCATCATCCGGCCAATGTCCCGACCCCACATGCCCGCAGCATTGACGAGGGTCTCGCACCTTACCGTTCCCCGGTCGGTCACCACGGCCTGAATGCGGTTATCTGTGATCTGAAAGCCGGTGACCAGGGTCTTCTGTTCGACCGCAGCGCCCCGGTTCGTGGCCCCCTTGGCGAGGGCCATGGTAAGGCCGCTGGGGTCGGCCTGCCCATCGGAGGGCATGAAGGCCGCGCCGATGATGCCGTCCATATCCAGTATGGGAAAGAGCTTCAACGCCTCCTCCAGCGTGATCATATGCATCTCCAGGCCGAAGCTGCGGGCGGTGGTGGCCCCTTTCTTCAGTTCGAAGAGCCGCGCTTCGGTGCCGGCCAGATGGAGACAGCCACAGCGCTTCCATCCCGTTGTGAGACCGGTTTCCGCTTCCAGCGTTTCGTAGAGGCTGACGCTGTACTGAAGCATCCTCGTTACGTTCCGATGCGAGCGGAGCTGCCCCACCAGTCCTGCTGCATGCCAGGTGGAGCCGCTGGTCAGCTCCCCCTTTTCGATGATGAGCACGTCGCTCCAACCCAGCTTGGTCAGATGGTAGGCAATGCTGCACCCCACGATGCCGCCGCCGATAATGACGACCTGTGCACTGTCGCGCATGATGATCTCCTTTCGTTCTTCAGGAGGACTCTCACGATTGCCCAGGAAAACAACCCGAGTTCCTCTCCTCCGAGGCTGAAATCAGTCCTTTCAATTGACTCTGTCCAAGCGCCTTCGTCAAGGCGGGCACCACCTCGAAAAGATCACCGAGGAGCCCATAATCGCACTTGTTGAAAATTGGCGCGTCGGGATCATTGTTTATGGCCACAATGACCTTTGCCGTCTTCATGCCGGCGAAATGTTGAATGGATCCGGAAATGCCGCAGGCCAGGTAGAGTTTGGGGCTGACTGTTTTGCCCGTTTGGCCGACCTGCATGGCATGAGCGGCGAAACCGGCATCAACCGCGGCCCGGGAGGCCCCGACCGCCGCCCCGAGCACTGATGCGCAGTCCCTCAAGATTTTAAAGTTATCCGCTGAACCGACGGCGCGACCGCCGGCAATGATGATCTCGGCCTCGGAAAGATCCAGCCCTCCGGCCGTATCCTGTCTGGTTTCCCTGATAA
>JAHJQP010000133.1 GCA_018819165.1 Pseudomonadota bacterium | reverse complement strand
CCGCGACGCCGTCCGGCGCGCCTCCGGCGGGCCCATCCTGATCTGCGTCCACATCATCGTGGGACTTCCCGGCGAAACCCGTGCGGAGATCCTGGAGACGGCATGGGCGATCGCCGCGCTTCCTATTCAGGGAATCAAGATCCACAGTCTTCTTGCTTTGAAGGGGACGGCCCTCGGCGAACGGTACGGCAGGGGAGAGGTAAGCCTCATGACACGGGAGGAGTACGTCGGGACCGTCTGCGACATCTTAGAGATCCTGCCGCCGGAGATGGTCATCCAGCGACTGACTGCGGACGGCTACCGGGACATATTTCTCAGCCCGGCCTGGGCGGGAAACAAGCTTGCCGTCCTCAACGCGATCGACCGGGAGCTGGAGAAACGCGACAGTTGGCAGGGAAAGAAATGGAGAGGAAAATCATGATCGGCATCGTGGATTATCGGGCTGGAAACCTGACCAGCGTCGCCCGGGCGCTGGAATCGCTGCATGAACCCTGCATCATTACCAATGATTGCAAATTATTGGATGACGCCAGCCATATCATCTTTCCCGGCGTCGGCGCCGCCGGGACGGCGATGGTGAATCTGCGCGAAAGCGGTCTGGACGTTCATCTGCGAAAATGGGTGCAGGGCGGAAAACCGGTCCTCGGGATCTGCCTCGGCACCCAGGTGATCTTCGACCGCAGCGAGGAGGACGACACCCCCTGCCTCGGGATCATCCCCGGCGAGGTCAAACGGTTCCCGACGGATCTCCGGGAAGGGGAGCAGCGATTGAAGATCCCCCACATGGGGTGGAACCGGGTCGCGTTCCGGAAGGGCCACCCGGTGTTCGCAGACATCCCGGAAGATGCCGAGTTCTATTTCGTCCATGCCTACTACCCGGCCCCGGCGGACGAGGGCTCGGTGGCGGGGTGGACCGACTACGGGATCCGCTTCTGCGCCGCCTTCGCCCGGGGAAACCTCGTGGCCGTCCAGTTCCACCCGGAGAAGAGCGGCCGGCCGGGTCTCGCCATCCTGGCCAACTTCTGCCGCTGGGGAGGGAAATATGCTCAGTAAACGGATCATCCCCTGTCTGGACGTCCGGGCGGGAAAACTGACGAAGGGAATAAATTTTCAAGGGAATATCGACATCGGCGATCCGGTCGAGGCGGCGCGCGCGTACTACGAGCAGGGGGCGGACGAGATCGTCTTTTATGACATCACCGCCTCCGCCGAGGGCCGTGCGATCATGATCGACGTAGTGAAAAGAGTGGCGGAAACGATCTTCATCCCCTTCTCCGTGGGGGGCGGCATCCGGACGGTGGAGGACATGCGGCAGGTGATCTTGGCCGGCGCGGAGAAGATCAGCGTCAACACGGAGGCGGTGAAGAATCCGACCCTCATCGCGGACGGGGCGAGGGCCTTCGGCAGCCAGTGCATCGTCCTCGGCATGGACGTCAAAAAAATTAATGCAAATCCACAGGTTCCCTCCGGTTACGAGATGGTCATCCACGGCGGGCGGACCGCAACCGGCATCGACGCACTCCGGTGGGCGAAGGAGGCGGAGCGCCTCGGCGCGGGGGAAATCTGCCTCAACTCGATCGACGCCGACGGAACCCGGGACGGCTATGAAATCGATCTGACCGCGCTGATCTCGATCCAGGTGCGCATTCCCGTCATCGCCTCAGGCGGTGCGGGAAAGCCGGAGCATCTCCTCGATGTCCTCACCCGGGGCAAGGCCGACGCCGCCCTGATAGCCTCGATGGTCCACTACCGGACATATTCCATCGCGGAGATCAAGGGCTTTCTTCATGAGCGCGGCGTGAAAACCAGGATGTATTGGTAAAGAGGGGGACGGAGCCAATATTTTTCCCCATCTGGCCCTTGTCTGCGCTCCCGGCCGGGAGGCGGGGTTTCGTCCCTATTTATCGCCTTGATAATTGTCCTTGACGACATGATATTAAATGCCATAAAGATTAAGTAGAATAAATCAACTTTTCCTCAAGGAGACAGAATATCGTGGATGCCAAGAGATATGAACTGAATGTCCAGCTGGCGCAGATGCTCAAAGGCGGCGTCATCATGGACGTGACCAATGTAGAACAGGCGAAGATCGCCGAGGAGGCGGGCGCCGTGGCCGTGATGGCCCTGGAGAGGGTGCCCGCGGATATCCGGCGGGATGGCGGGGTCGCCCGGATGTCGGACCCCGCGATGATCGCCGCGATCAAGAAGGCCGTCTCCATCCCGGTCATGGCCAAGGTCCGGATCGGACACTTCGTGGAGGCCCAGATCCTGGAGGCACTGAAGATAGACTATATCGACGAGAGCGAGGTCCTGACCCCCGCCGATGAGGAGTGCCATATCGACAAGACGCGCTTTGCGATCCCCTTCGTCTGCGGCGCCCGGAATCTGGGAGAAGCCCTGCGCCGGATCGCCGAAGGGGCGGCCATGATCCGCACCAAGGGCGAGGCCGGCACGGGCAACGTCGTCGAGGCGGTCCGCCACATGAGAACGATGAATCGCGAGATCCGCCAGCTCGCGGCCATGCCGGTGGAAGAGGTCACCGGTTTCGCCAAGGTCAACGGCATCCCCTATGAACTGGCCCTGAAGGTGAAGGAACTCGGCCGCATTCCGGTGGTCAACTTCGCCGCGGGCGGAATCGCGACACCGGCAGACGCGGCGCTTATGATGCAGCTCGGCTGCGACGGGGTCTTTGTCGGCTCCGGGATCTTCAAATCGGCGGCGCCGGCCGTTCGCGCCCGGGCGATCGTCAAGGCCACGGCTTATTTCAACGATCCGGACAGGGTCTTGGAAGCGTCGCTGGGACTCGGCGAGGCGATGCCGGGACTCGATATCGCGGCCATCCCCAAAGAACAGCTCCTGGCAGGACGCGGCTGGTAAGATGAACGGAAACCCCATCGGTGTTCTGGACCTCCAGGGGGGTGTCTGCGAGCACATCGATCACCTGCAGCGGCTCGGCATCGACGCCCGGCCTGTCAAGCAGGAAAAAGATTTTGATGGGTTGGCAGGCTTGATCCTCCCCGGCGGCGAGAGCACCTGCCTCGCCCGGCTGCTCCGCATCTTCGCGATCGATGAGATCATCATCCGAGGATTCCGCGAGGGGATGAAACTCTGGGGCACCTGCGCGGGGGCGATCCTCCTCGCCGGAAAGCTCACGGGAGAGGCGCCGCATCTGGGCCTGATCGATATCGAGGTGCAGCGCAACGGCTTCGGGAGCCAGCTGGACAGTTTTGCCTGCGAGTCATCCGTCCCGAAGATTTCACCCGATCCCGTGCCCCTGACCTTTATCCGCGCTCCCAAGATTCTGCGGGTGGGCGAGGGGGTGGAGGTACTTCTTCGGATGGACGATTTTATCGCCGCCGCCGAATCGCCGGAGGTCCTGGTGACTGTCTTTCATCCGGAACTGACGGGATGCCTCGCCTTCCACCGTTATTTTGCCCGCAAGTGCGGCCTTCGCCCTCACGAGGAGGGAGATCTCGATCCTACCTGGGACAAGACGAGCTGGACGCGCCTGGCAAGGATTATTTAATCAGGTCAATCCGCTGGCGGATAGGAGATGCCTTTGCGGTCTCCCCCGCCGCTTCGTAGAAGGCCTGCAGACGCTCCAGCCAAGCTATGAGCGCCCTCTTCCAGCCGTTTTGCGAAGCGGTTTCTACGGCCGTCCGGAGGATCGCTTCATTGATCAGGCGATGGCGCACCGCGAGGCCCGCAGCGATCAGACGGGAGAGGGGATCGTTGATGGCTGAGATCGTCTTTTCCGTCCCGCCGACATCCCCGCTCTTAAACGCCGTCAGAAACGGCCGGTACTGCTCCGGCAGGAGCGAACCTTCCACCGCCGCCGCGTCTCCGGAAAGAAAAAGATAAAAGTTCCTGTTCGCGGGAATGGACTGCGCGGCTTCGACCCTCCGGTAATCGCCATCCTCCATTTCGCCCAGAACGGCCACCTGCAAGGCCACCCGTGTCAGCCAGGCCTTCCCCAGGAGGTCCAGATCCCCGCCCTTTTTGATCTCCTCAACGGCCTTTTTGAAATGCAGCTCCGTGACGAGCGGCGTCCGGCCGGTCAGAAAATCCTGTTTGAACGTCTCTAACTGCTGGTGGCCCGCTGCGATCCACGCCGGCGCCGGTTTCGAACCGCAGCCAGCCAACAGAAGGGGAAGGATCAGCAGGCAGAGAATCTTCTTCATGGCAGTTTGATCTCCGGTTTGGCCTTGAAAGGAATCTTTCGGTCCAGCTCTTCGGCCAGGTTGCCGATGGCCGTGACCGCAGCATCCAACTCGCTCCGGAGGACCTTCAGGTCTTTCGTGGAATCGGCGGCATCCGCACTGATATTGTTGATGTTATCCAGGGTGGCGTCGATCTTCGCGAGTTTCGCCAGAAGGTCGCGGAGGATGTTCCGGACCAGCGGCAGGACGCCATCCGGGCCGTAGATCTCCTCCCCGGTCTTCCCGGTGATCGCATCGGCCTTCGCGAGGAGCCCGTCGAGACGAACCGTGATGTCCCGAACATTCGCCAAGGCTTCATGAACCGATTTGACGCTTTTCGGATCGCCGACGGCCATCTCCAGGACGGATTCCTTCCTGGCGAAACGGGCGGACAGAGTCTCCGCGTTCTTCAGGATCCGGTTCACATCCCCCTTGGGATCGGCCAGGTTCGCGGTCACCTTCTCCACATTGGCCATGATCCGGTCCGCCTTGTCGATGATCGGCTTGGCCCTCTGGATGATATCATTGATATCGCTGGACAACGCGATCTCCGAAACGGCTTCGGGCGAAAGGGGAGGGCTGTGGGGGCTACCAGCCGAGACGACGATCCGCGGCGAACCGATCAGGGGCTTCTCGAGGATGAATTTGCTGTCCGCCCGGATCATCCGGTTATGACGCTCCGGGATCTCGATCTTGATCAGAACGGTCCCCTGTTCGTTCAACTCCAGTGAACTGACCCTGCCGATATTGAAGCCCCAGACGACGACCGGCATCCCCTCTGTCAGGCTCTCGCCCGTCTTCGAAGAGAGGGTGTAGGTGTAGACCTTGGCGAACGCGCCCTTCCGATAGGCGACATAACCGATGGCAGCCATGATCAGCAGTGCGGTGATGGTGATGAACAGGCCGACCTTGAATTCAATTTTCCGGATCATCCGTTACCCCATAGCGTTCTTTTTCCCAACTATAATCAAAAATATCGACTTCTGCAATCAAATCGTCAACCTTACGCAGGGCCTCCCACAGAAAACCGCCGTCCCGGAGGTGCGTCAGGATGCTGAAGGGCCGGTCCAGGACCACCACGGCCTCCCGGACCATCACCGCCCGGAGTAACATGCCGTAGAAACGCTCCTCCGCGGTCAGGGCGGGATCCCGTTTCTCGGCGATCGCCGCCAGATCGAAGCGTCCGAGGAGATCGAATATCAACGACCGCGCCTCCTGCCGGGGCATGTTCCGGTGATACTGCGGGATCAGCGCGATATTGTCGAAGACCGAGAGGTTGGAGATCAGCGGCGTCGCCGGGGAGACGAGTCCCAGATGCGTCTTGTTGGCCGCGGCGAATTTTTCCCGGGCCGTTTCCAGATTTTCCTCGCTCGCGAAGAGCTTCAGATGAACCTTGCGATCGATGACAGCACCTCTATGACCACGATGGCCAGAAAGACCTTGACCATGCCGTTTAACACCGCAACGGGAATGCTCGTCAGTTCCTGCGAGGCGTTCAATCCGAGACGGATCGGGATCAGGGTAATGAAAAAACCGAAGGTCGCGCACTTGATCAGCACGACGATCACATCCGCCAAATCGGCGGAACGCAGCAGGGTGTCCATATAGGCGTCCACGCTTGCGAAGATCAAGCTGGAAACCAAAAGCCCGATGGAGAGGACCACCAGCGAAAAAAGGCCGCTGAGTAGGACCATAGAGATCATCCCGCTAAGGATCCGCGGGATGAAAAGGTAGTGGATCAGATCGATATTGAAGCTTTCGAGCGTATCGAGTTCCCGGTTGACCTTCATCACGGCGATCTCGGTATTGATGGCGGAGCTGGAACGGAGCGCGATGAGCAGCACCGTGATAAAGGGCGATATCTCCGTCACGATGAACCTCATCAGCAGATGTCCCAGGTATTCGGTCAGCCCCAGGTTCTTGATCACCTGAAAGGCCATGCCGTTGACCAGTGATCCGAAAATGACGGCTACGAAGAGAAACAGCGGCAGGATCTGCACGGCGGTAAAGTAGGTCTGGTTGATGAAGACCATGCGCGAGGCGCTGTTGTACGACCGTTTTTCGAACATCCGGAGAATGACCTGGGCGACAAACGTCAGCGTGCCGCCCAGGGAAGAGGACGTATTGAGGGTGAACCGGCCGATGCTTTCAATAGCTG
>JAHJQP010000003.1 GCA_018819165.1 Pseudomonadota bacterium | reverse complement strand
GATCAAAATCACATGTTATACTGACACATCTTTTCATCACGGTCTCTCCTTCAAGGTTTTTGTTTCTCAAAACGTACCCTAAAGAGAGACCGTGATTTTTTCAATTTACTTTTTGACCCACCTTTTGAACGTTACTAATCATTTTGGAGCTTCCAATCGATCTGTATTAAATGATCATTATTTGAGAAACGAGAATTTATCCGAGCGGTCGCAGGGAAAATTGTCTTGATAAGTCTAACCCAGTAGTCTAAAAGATCTTCAGCCATTTCAACTCACCTTCAGGATCACAATCCTGAACAAAAACAAACTTTCATCTCTACTTGTAGAGCCATTGCAACCGTCATAAAGTCGAATTAAGATTATATATATGGCCCCTATGCTATGTTTTTAACGATCTCCTCCACCAGTCCCGGTTCTGCTATATCTGAGTCTGCGTTCGGAGTGCCCGTTTTTAGATTGGCCTTCAGCTGCTTAGCCATGATGCGCTTTGCCGCCTTATCCATCTGTTTCTGCTGCCTTGCTCTTTCTTTCCCCTGCTTGCCGAAGTTGTACATGGATTTTCCCATTTTGAAGCCCCTTTTTCATCTTTCTTTCAAACGTTTCTCTATTTCATAGAGCCAAACGTCCAAATTACTGTCGTTCATATCATAATTACCGAAAAAATAACATTATTGATTCCGGTTTGAAATCTTGTATTTTCATCAAGATTGCCGATTTGTGGATAACAGGAAGTTACACGTAGCAAAATCAGCTTTTGTTACGCATAGCAGGAAGAAGCAAGAGAGGCACCTACTCCGCCTCGCCGAGGAAAACAAAAGCCCCCCAGTAGTAGGGGTTATCGTTTCCGTAACGGGACTTCACCGTCTTGACCGCCAAGAGGGCTGCTCTTTCATGTTTGGAAAGGTTGTTGATGGTCATGATCATCGAAGCCTTGATATGATAAGAAAATTCAGATTTTTTCGAAGCCGTTGAGATTAATTCCCTTCGTCGACGCGGGCAAGGTTTTCAAAACGGGTGTATTTTTCCTGGAAGGCCAGCTTGACCACTCCCGTCGGCCCGTTTCTCTGCTTGCCGATGATGATCTCCGCGATCCCCTTTTCCGGGTTGTCGTCCGACCGGTTGTAGACCTCGTCCCGGTAGATGAAGGCGATCAGGTCCGCGTCCTGTTCGATGGCGCCGGATTCCCGGAGATCGGCCATTTGCGGCCGGCGGTTGGTCCTGTCCTCCACTTTCCGGTTCAGCTGCGACAGGGCGATCACCGGTAAAGAGAGTTCTTTTGCAAGCCCCTTGAGGGAGCGGCTGATTTCCGAAATCTCCTGTTCCCGAGAATCCTTGTAGGCGCTTCCCCGCATCAGCTGCAGGTAATCGAGGATGATCAGCCCCAGACCGGCCTCGGACTTGAGGCGCCGTGACTTGGCCTTCATCTCGATGACGGTGATCGCCGGCGTGTCGTCGATATAGATCGGCGCCTCGGATAGGCGTCCCGCGGCGGTGGTGAGTTTCGGCCAGTCCGTCTCTCCGAGGAAGCCCTTGCGGAGACGCTGCGAATCCACCCGCGCTTCTGATGCCAGCATGCGTGTCGCCAGCTGTTCCCGGGCCATTTCCAGGGAAAATACAGCGACCGGAACGCCCATCTCCACGGCGGCATACTGGGCAATGTTCAGGGCAAAAGCAGTCTTGCCCATGCTCGGCCGGCCCGCGATGATGATCAGCTCTGAATTCTGGAGCCCCGAGGTGATGTCGTCGATTTTGTCGAAACCGGTCGCCACCCCTGTGATCAGCTCCTTCTTGGCATAGAGCCGTTCGATCGTTTTGAAACTGTCCTTGATGATATCCCGGATCAGGAAGAAGGATGGCCGAATCTTGTTCTCGGAGATCTCAAAGATGGCATGTTCCGCCTCATCCAGGACCTGGTCGACCTCCATGCCGGAGTCGTAGCTCTTGTTGAGGATCTCGGTGGCCGTGCCGATGAGCCGGCGCAGGATGCTCTTTTCCTTGATGATCTTGGCGTAATAGGAGATGTTGACAGCCGAGCCGACATTGTCCACCAGCGAGGCCAGATAAGCCGCTCCCCCGACCTGCTCCAGCCGTTTCTGATCCTTGAGGATGTTGCTCAGCGTGATCAGATCGCACGGCTCGTTCCGGTCGGAGAGCTCTATGACGGCGGCAAAGATCTTCCGGTGCGCTTCGCTGTAAAAGTCGGACTTCACCAGCACCTCAAGAACGGCGTTCAGGGCCGGATTGTCCAGCAGGATACCCCCGAGAACGGACTGTTCGGCCTCGAGGTTCTGGGGAGGCACCTTATGCAGGGAGGTATCAATATCCTTCATGATGAGAGCCCTCGTTAAAGGTTGATAGAATGCAAAATCAGGATTCGGCCACGATGACGACCTTGATTTCGGCTGTCATGCCGGCGCTGAGTTTGATCCGGATTGGAAATTCGCCGAGCGCCTTGATCGGTTCATCCAGGAGTATGTTCTTTTTTTCGATCTCGATCCCCTGGGCGGCAAGCGCTTCACCGATGTCCTTCGTCCCCACGGACCCGAACAGTTTCTCCTGGTCGCCGACCCGCCGTGCGATCGTGCAGATCACACCGCCCAGTTTCGCTGCCGTTTCTTCCGCCTGTTTCTGAATCTTCTCCGCCTGCTGCAGGATACGCTTCCTCTCATGTTCAAAGACCTTGAGATTCCTGCCGCTCGCTTCTGCGGCGAGTCCCTTGGGAATCAGAAAATTCCGCGCATAACCGTCAGCGACCCTGACCAGATCTCCCGCCTTGCCGAGAGATTCAACATTCAGCTCCAAAATGACCTTCATGGCCTTCCTCCTTGGGGGATGGCGGCAGTTGTCGCCGTCATCCATGTTTTTTATTTATGCATGTTTATCTTTCATTCCTGCGATCCTTTTCCGAAAGTCGACCCAGATATCGAAGAGACCGAAGGCGATCACGACTATGATCATATAGTGCTGAATCACGATCAGGATGTAAAACAACGACCTGAGAATGACGGGAACCTTCCTGCGTCTGAAGAAGAAACCGGCGATGGCCAGGCCTTGGAAGAGATAGATCAGGCCGCAGACGATCAGGAGGTTCACCCCGATGATATTGAGGGTGTCTGAGGGTGCAAGGGCCATCCCCCCGGACGCAATCAGTATCCAGACCAGTCTATCCGGCGCCTTCCATGAGGAGAGATCGCCAAAATCTGGAAACCCGACGGAATTCCGCTGCAGAAGCAGGCGTCCTGCGAGCAGGTTCAGCCAGACGGTGACGATGGCTCCCGACAGGGCCAGGGCAGGGAATATGCCGGTGAAAAACCGCGTGATCTGCGGGAGATTCTCCCGGATCAGGAGAAGGTGGTCCGCCGAGATGTCCAGCCTTTCGTATATCCTTATATTATCATGAATGATTCCTGTAACATAGAGTTCCACTATCTGCCACGGCGCCATGCCGGTCCGCAGAGCATGGAGAAAAATAAAGCCGATCCCGAAGAAAAACAACGCCAGTGAGGCAATCAGGAGCGTCTTTTCGAGGGAATAACGTCTTTTGAGAACCTCCGAGAGCATCACGCCGGTAAAGCCGGCCATTAAAAGGACGGGGATGTTTGGGCGATGTCCCAGAAGGCTGAGTATCCCGGAAACAATAAGGAAAGAAACGGCCAGGACCGCCAGCCCCCGCATCCTGCCAAAGCGGTAGCAGTAGTAGAGGACCGGTAGGGGTGTCATTATGATCATGACCGGTCCTGCGAAGGGGATCAAAACCACGATAAAGAAGATCAGGGAGAGGACCGCGACGCCCTGGAGAATACCGCTATCAACAAATACGTCCTTTTCTCTTTCCACGTTCCGAGCCCGCCACGAAAAGCCCCTTAAAAGAGGATATGCCATCGATCCCTTACCGTCATTCTGCCTGGGGTCAGGCCGCCGCACCATTTCGGGAAGATCATCTACAGAGAGACAGGACACGGATCGAGGTGTGAATACGCACTGGAGAAAACGGTGCAACCGGTTTCTCTTCCGGCGGAGACGGGACAGCCGCGGTTTCGGAGGAATGGCCCGGAACGCAGCCGTCTGATCACTTGTTTATCCTTCGGATACGACAAAAGGGAGCAGGGCGATCGTCCGCGCCCTCTTGATCGCTACGGTCAATTCCCGCTGGTGTTTGGCGCAGTTTCCCGTAATCCGCCGCGGCATGATCTTGCCTCTCTCCGTCGTGAAATCCCTGAGCGTCTGAGTTTCCTTATATTCGATCTTCAGATTGGAGTCCGTACAGAAGCGGCAGAACTTCCTCCGGTGAAAGAATTTCTTTTGTGGTCTCGGCCCCTTGGGGCCTCTTGATATAGGTGTCATAATCATGATTCCATCTCCACCTTCGCATCTGAGTCCGTCTCTTCCGGAACCGGTGGGAGAGCTTCATCCTCCCCTGTGGCGGGTTCTTCCGCCGCCGCCGCGAGGGGCGCCTCTTTTTCTCCCTTATTCGCGGCCTCCGCGATCTCGCTCTCCAGGGCTGCGGGATTGACCGCTTCGGCTTTCAGAACTGTCATGAACTTCAGGATCTTGTCGTCGATCTTGATGTTTCTCTCCAGTTCATTGACCACGGCGCTGACGCCCGCATAATCGATGAGAATGTAGAACCCGCGCGCCTGTTTCCTGATGAGGTAGGCGAGTTTCTTCTTCCCCCACCGTTCGACCTTGACGAGGATGCCCTTCTGAACCGTTACAATCGCCTCATAGCGGGCGATGAGTTTGCTCAGCTCATCCTCGGAAAGATCTACATGGGCAATCAGTATGGTTTCGTATCTCCTCAATTTTACTGTCTCCTTTCGGCTCTATAGCCCGGACGCCAAGTCCGGGCAAGGAGTCTCTCTTTGAAATGAATTTGCCTTCTATAACAAGTCTTCCTGTAAATCAAGACTTTTATCACCATGGTAGGCGATGTGGGACTTGAACCCACGGCCTCTGGTTCCGGAGACCAGCGCTCTATCCTACTGAGCTAATCGCCCCAGAAATGCACCAGTCCGCTGAAGCGGACTGGCGTTATTCATACTATGCGCAGTGCTAATATTCAACCTCATTCAGCAGCGGCCAAGATATCCGGGTGATGGTATCCATGTCATCAATGCCATCCCTTGTCAAACGTTTTTCGCGATCGTTTTTCGCGATCGGTGTGATCGGTGTTGAAATTGTCACCCGGAGCTGATACATTTCGTGGAAATGTTAAGCCCTCTGCCCAAAGGAATGTGGGTTTAAGGAATGTCGGTTTGAGGGATTAGGGGGTGCGTTCCCGGTCAGGATGAGGATATGTCGCGTTCAGGAAAGATTTTTATGGTTCTGCTCCTCTGGATCTTCGGATCTCTCTGGTCCACCTCCGCCCTGGCGTTGAACCAGATCCTGAACATCCGCCACTGGGTGGCGCCGGACCACACACGCGTCGTCATCGATACGAGCGAGGATTGCACCTTCACCGTTGAAAAGGCCGAACGGAAGGTGGTCATCGACCTGAATGACACCGACGTTCCCTCCCATATTCCCAGCATGATTTTGCTCAACAAACCGGGAGTGGAAGGGGTGGCCCTTTCTCCCCGTCCCCCCTCAGGGGTGCGTGTTTTGCTGTCCGTGCCCGGCCAGGTACAGACGACCGTTTTCAACTTGAAGAAAATTCAGGACAAACCGTTTAGGATCGTCATCGACATCGTTCTGCCGGAGGTTGCCAAGAAGGAGAGCGAGGCGCGGGAAAGGATCAAAATCACCAGAAAGGACCGGATCATCGTGATCGACCCCGGACACGGTGGCGATGCGCCGGGAGCGGTCGGAAGGCGGAAGACCCTGGAAAAGGATGTGGTGCTCTCGATCTCCAGAAAGCTGCGGGACGTCCTGAACAGGAAGGAGGGATACCGCGCTTTTCTGACCCGCGACGGAGACTACTATGTCTCCTTCAACAAGAGGCTTATGATCGCCAGGGAATACGGAGCGGATCTGTTCGTCAGCATCCACGCGGATGCGGCAAAAAATCGGAAGGCCGAGGGCAGTTCGGTCTACATCCTCTCTACGGGTGCGGCAAGCAGTGAGGCGGCAAAGATTCTCGCCCAGAATGAAAACTTGGCCGACATCGTTGGAGGGGTCCACAATGGCGAGAGCAGCGATGACTCGGATCCGATCATTTTAGACATGTTCCAGACCCATACGATCAACCAGTCAAGGACTTTCGGCGCCAAGCTCCTGAAGCATCTGGAGGGGGCCAATCCGCTGAAATTCGCGAGCGTTCAGGAAGCGCCGTTTCGCGTCCTCAAGCTTCCGGAGATCCCGTCGATTCTGATCGAAACGGCCTATATTTCCAACCCGAAAGAGGAGAAGCTCCTGCGGAGCGACCGCTTTCGAGGGCAGATTGCGGAGGCGGTGGGCAGATCGGTCGTCGAGTTCCTGCCGCCTCTCCCGCCGGTTGCCGTGCTTGTTTCGGAAGGGAAGGGGAAATCTCTTGAGAAACGTGCAGGGGAAGGAGAGGAGAGGAGAAAGGAAGAGGAGGAATCCGCCTACCGCGTTAAAAAAGGGGATACCTTGGGGAAGATCGCCCGAAGCCACAACACATCGATCGCCGTTCTTCTCAAACTCAACGCCATGAAGCTCCACGATTTTCTCCCTGTGGGCAGGTTGTTGAAGCTCCCCTCGGCGAAGGCAGAGAGGCGGATGGCGGAGAAGCAGACCGCCGCCGGGAAGCCCTCTGGACCGAAAAACGCGGCAACAAGGGTCTACCTGATCAAAAGGGGGGATACGCTCAGCGGGATCGCGCGGAGGCACGGTACGACGATCCGCGTTCTGATGGAGCTCAATCACCTGAAAGGTTCCGAACCCCTCCATGTCGATCGGAAACTGATCCTTCCCGGGAAATCATCATTGTGAGGGGGCTTAATCTTTTTATCGATGGTCCTCAGGCCGCCTCCACCCGGACGGCGCAGACCTTGTACTCCGGGATTTTTCCGATCGGATCGAGCGCCGGGTTGGTCAGGAGGTTGACGGCCGCCTCGTGGAAGTGGAAGTTCATGAAGATCATCCCCTGATCGGAACGGGTGGTCACTTTCGCTTTGGCCTGGAGAGTGCCGCGCCGCGAGGTGACCTTGACAATCTGACCGTCCTGAATGCCGAGTCTTTGGGCATCCGACGGATGGATCTCCACAAGGGATTCGGGACAACGCTCCATGCTTCCCTTCGCCAGTCTCGTCATCGTTCCCGTATGGTAATGGTAGAGGACGCGTCCTGTGGAGAGGATCATTGGATAGTCCCTGTCGGGAAGCTCAGCCGGCGGGATATACTCGATGGCGTGGAAGAGACCGCGACCCCGGCTGAAAAGATCCTTGTGGAGGAAACGGGTTCCTGGATGGTCGGTATTAGGGCAGGGCCACTGGAGACCCTCCTTCTCGATGCGCTCATAGGTGATCCCCGCATAGCTCGGGGTGACGAGCGCGATCTCCTTCATGATCTCTTCCGCCGATGCATAGGACATCGGATAGCCCATCTTCGTGGAGAGACCGGAGATGATCTGCCAGTCCGCCTTTGCCTGACCGGGCGCGGGAACTGCCTTCCGGATCCGCTGGACCCTTCTTTCCGTGTTCGTGAAGGTGCCGTCCTTCTCCGCGAAGCAGGCTGAGGGGAGGACCACGTCGGCGAGACGCGCAGTCTCCGTCAGGAAGATATCCTGCACGACGAGCAGCTCGAGGTGCTTGAAGGCCGCTTCCACATGCGTGATATCCGGGTCGGAGAGCAGCGGGTTTTCACCCATGACATAGATGGCCTTGATCTCTCCCCTGTGGGCGGCTTCCGCGATTTCCACCACCGTTTTTCCCGGTTTGGCTGAAAGGGTTGCCCCCCAGGCCTTTTCGAATTTCACCCGCGCCTCGTCGCTGATCACCGATTGGTAGGCGGGAAAGACATTGGGCAATGCCCCCATGTCGCAGGCGCCCTGGACGTTGTTCTGTCCCCGGAGGGGATTGACGCCGCCGCCTTCGATGCCGACCTTGCCGCAGAGCATGGCGAGGTTGGCGCAGGACTTGACGTTGTCCGTTCCGGTGATGTGCTGTGTTATCCCCATGGCGTAAAGGAGGGAGGCCTTTTCCGCCCCGGCGTAAAGGCGGGCCGCTTTTTTCAGATCTTCCACGGGGACCCCCGAGATCTTTTCCACATATTCCGGGGTGAATTTCTCCACGACCTTCTTCAGGGCCTCGAACCCCTCCGTCCGGTTTTCCACATACTCTTTCGCAAAGATTCCCTCCTCGATGATGACGTTCATCAGGCCGTTAAAGACCGCGACATCGGTGCCCGGCTTCTGGCGGAGCCAGAGCGTGGCATATTTGACCAGGTCGATCTCCCGGGGATCGATGACGATCAGTTTTGCCCCACGCTGGCTGACGGCCCGCTTGATGCGGGACGAGATCACGGGGTGATTTTCCGTCGTGTTGGTCCCGGTCGCCAGGATGACATCGGTGAATTCGATCTCCTCGACGGAGTTCGTCATGGCGCCACTTCCGAATGCGGCGGCCAGACCGGCCACCGTCACGGAGTGTCAGAGACGGGCGCAGTGATCGACGTGGTTGGTGCCGATCACCGCGCGCATGAATTTTTGAAAGAGGTAATTTTCCTCATTGGTGCAGCGGGCCGACGAGAGCCCCGCGATGCTTTCCGGTCCGTTTTCCTTCCTGATGTCGGTCAGTTTTTCTGCGATGAAAGCATAGGCCTCCTCCCACGTCGCCTCGGCCAATTCCCCGCCCTTTTCCGTCCGGATCAGGGGGGTCTTAAGCCGGTCCGGGTGGTTGACAAAATCCAGACCGAACCGTCCCTTGATGCAGAGGCTGCCCCAGTTGGGCTGCTCGTACGCCCGGTTGCCGGTGACCTTGACGATCCGGTTATCGTGGACGTTCAGGTCCATCTGGCAGCCGACGCCGCAGTAGGCGCAGGTCGTCTTGACTTTCTTGAGTTCCCAGGGGCGGCCGGCAAAGCGGGCCTGTTTGAAGGTGATCGCGCCGACCGGACACGCATCGGCGCACTCGCCGCAGAAATAACAGTCGGAATCGATATAGTCGGTATCGAAGGCCGGACCCACCTTGGCCCGGGAGCCGCGTTGCGAGAAGTCGAGGATCTCGTTGACCTGGATTTCGTTGCAGGCCCGGATGCAGCGGCCGCAGAGGATGCATTTGTTGAGATCCCTTTGGATCATGGTGTTGGTCTTTTCTACATCATAGCCGGGATGCTCGATCGGGAAGCGGGGCTTTTCGATCTCCAGCCAGTAGATCAGATTCTGGAGTTCGCAGGCTCCGTTCTGTTCGCAATTCAGGCAGTTGTGATCGCCGGAGGCCCAGAGTAGCTCGACGATCAGTCTCCGGGCATCCCGGACCTTTGGGGTGTTCGTCCGGATGACCATGCCGGGACTGACCGGCATGCAGCAGGAGGCGACCAGGGATTTTGCCTCTTCGACTTCGACGACGCAAACGCGGCAGGCGCCGACGTTTGTGGTTCTGGAATAGTGACAGAGGGTCGGGATGTAGATGCCCTGTTCGTGGGCAACCTCCAAAATGTTCTGTCCGGATGCCGCCTCAACGTCCTTTCCGTCAATGGTTAGAGGAACCGTTTTCCCCATGATGCGCTCCTTTCGCCTCGAAACGAGGGTGCTAATTCGCGAAATTCGACTTCAATAAGAAAGACTTATGTAAATTCAAATACTTACAGTCAAATAGGGTATAAATATCAATCATAATAGAGACGGTATGTCCTTAAACCTCCACATCGCACCGCAGGCAACGCGCAGCTTCTTTGCCTGCCTCTTCCCGCGTGAATCCGAGTTCCACCTCGATGAAGCTTTGTTTCCGTTCGTTGCCGTGCACCTCCGGCATCTTAGCCTGCGGGGCCTCGGGGTTTTCCTCGTCGAGAACGAACGGAATGACGATCTTCTCTTCCGCCGGTTCTTCGTAAGCGGCCTCGCATTTCTGAGCGCGGATCGCGCCGTCGATATCTTTTGCCGCCTGATGCCCCGCTGCAATGGCGCCGATCACCGTATCCGGCCCCGTCACGGCGTCGCCGCCCGCGTAAAACTTCAGATTCGTCGTCTGGGACGCGCTGCCCTCAGCGAGATCGAAACAATTCCACTTATTCACGGACACGCCGCTTTCCTTTGGGACAAACGACAGGTCGGGAAACTGACCGACGGCGGCGATGACCGCATCCACATCGAGCGTGTATTCGGAACCTTCGCAGGGAACCGGTTTCTTGCGACCGCTGCGATCAAACTCGCCTAACTTCATCCGCCGGCAGGTGATCCCGCTGACCCTGCCGTTTTTCTCGATGATACTGACCGGGGCGACGAGAAATTCGATCCGGATACCCTCCTCTTCGGCCGCAGTGATTTCCTCAACGGCCGCAGGCATGTCCTTCCGTTCACGGCGGTAGAGGATGGTCACATCGGCCCCAAGTCGGACCGCGCAGCGGGCCGCATCGATGGCGGAGTTGCCGCCGCCGATGACCGCCGCTTTGGATCCGAGGGTCTTTTCGCCCTTCATCCAGGCATTTTCATGAGTGTTGAAATCCCGGAGGAACTCCACGCCGCCATAGATCCCTAAGAGCTCCTCGCCGGGAACGCCCATCTTCTGGCTCTTGTGAGCGCCGGGCGCCAGGCAGATGTAATCGAAATCCTGGTCGATCCTTGCAAAGGATACATCCCTGCCGACGCGGGTGTTGCATCGGATCTCCACGCCAAGGGCGCGGATGTCAGCGATCTCCTTCGCGATGATTGGACGCGGCAGACGATAGGCCGGAATCGCCCAGCGGAGCATGCCGCCCGCTTCGGAGAGCTCTTCGAAGACCGTAACCTTGTAGCCGCGCAGAGCGAGATCTCTCGCGGCCGTGAGGCCTGTGGGACCAGCGCCGACGACGGCGATCTTCTCTTCGCGCGTGACAGGGACCGTCTCGATCTTCGGTCGCGGGATGTTGTCGGTGATGAACCGCTTCAGGAACTTTATGGCGATGGGCTCATCCATCTTCCCTCGGCGGCACTTGGACTGGCACTTATGGTCGCACACACGTCCGCAGACCGAAGGGAAGGGGTTTGTCCTGAGGAGGATCTTGTAGGCATCCTCGAGCCGGCCCTCCCGGATCAGGGCGATGTAGGAGGGGATGTCCATCCCGATCGGGCAGGTGTGCTGGCAGGGCGACTTGAACAGGGCCGAGCAGACGGCCGCCTCGCAACGGTGCCTCAGAATGTGGTCCTCGTATTCCTTCCGGAAGTAACGAATGGTGCTGAGAACCGGGTTCGGGGCGGTCTGGCCGAGGCCGCAGAGGGAGGCGTCCTTGATGATTATCGCCATCTCCTCGAGGAGTTCGATATCGCCTTCCTTACCCTTGCCCAAGGTGATGTTCGTCAGGATCTCCAGCATACGCTTCGTTCCCTCGCGGCAGGGGGTGCATTTCCCGCAGGATTCGTCCTGGCAGAAATCCATGAAGAAGCAGGCCATGTCGATGGCGCACTTCTCGTCGTTCATGACGATGAGTCCGCCCGACCCCATGATGGCGCCGAGTTCGACCATGGTTTCGTAATCGACCGGGGCGTTGAGGTGTTCAACGGGGATGCAGCCGCCGGAGGGACCGCCCAACTGGGCGGCCTTGAACTTTCTTCCGTCGGGTATCCCGCCGCCGATGTCATAGACGATGGCGCCCAGGGTGGTTCCCATCGGTACCTCCACGAGGCCGACGTTGTTCACGTCGCCGGTGAGGGCAAAGACCTTCGTCCCTTTGCTCTTTTCGGTACCGACGCCGGCATACCAGGCTGCGCCGCGGAGGATGATCTGGCCGATGTTGGCCAGCGTTTCCACGTTGTTGAGGATGCTCGGTTTCTGCCAGAGACCGGCCACGGCGGGGAAGGGGGGTCTCGGTCTCGGCATGCCCCGCTGTCCCTCGATGGAGGTCATCAGCGCCGTTTCCTCGCCGCAGACGAAGGCGCCTGCACCCTGGTAGATCTCCAGGTCAAACACGAATCCGGTTCCCAGGATGTCCTTTCCCAGGAGGCCGTATTCCTCGGCCTGGGCGATAGCGATGTTCAGACGGTGGATGGCCAGCGGATACTCGGCCCGGCAGTAGATGTACCCCTGATGGGCGCCGATCGCCTTGGCGGCGATGACCATCCCTTCGAGTACGGCATGGGGATCGGCCTCCAGGACGCTGCGGTCCATGAACGCGCCGGGGTCGCCCTCGTCGGCATTGCACAGGACGTACTTGACGTCGCCCGGCGAAGCGGCGGCAAACTTCCATTTTATGCCCGTCGGGAACCCGGCGCCGCCGCGGCCGCGGAGACCAGAAGCGAGGACCTCATTGACGATCTCCTCCGGCGTCATCTCCGTCAGGGCCTTCGCCATGCCGTCGTAGCCGTCCCGAGCGATGTATTCATCGATCTTCTCCGGGTCGATGAGTCCCCTGTTCCGGAGTACCCGCAGATCCTGCAGGGCAAAGAAGGGAATATCCTGCATCGTGGGAATGATCCCTTCCGTGACCGGTTCCTTGTAGAGCAGCCGCTGCAAGACGCGACCCTTGATGAGGTGCTCTTCCACCAGCTCAGGGATATCCGCAGGCTTGATCATCACGTAGATGATCCCTTCCGGATAGACGACTATGATGGGGCCCATGGCGCAGAAGCCGTTGCAGCCTGTTTCCACCACCTTGATTTCCTCGGAAAGACCCCTTTTCACAAGTTCGGCGATCAGCGCCTTCTTCACCTCGATGCTTCCGGAAGAATGACAACCTGTTCCTCCACACAGCAACATATGCGAGCGAAAAACTTTCATGTGGATTTCATCCTCCTTCACATGTCGATCTCATCTCGGCCGGGTTCCAGGGTAACGAACCGCAACGCAATGAATTTTGGATTCTATTTGATAATTTCCGCGCCCCTGGCCAAGACGAAGGGTGTCTGAATCTCTCCCTCCAGAATATGCCTCTTGAAGATCTGCCTCATCTTGTTCGGATTGACATATTCATACTTGATCGGTTCCCCGCCGAGGATTTCTACCGTAACCAGCGGTTCCCGGCTGCAGAGTCCCATGCACCCGGAAGTTGTGATCATCACGTCCGACACCTCCGCTTCCTCGATTTCGCCCAGCAGCGCATCCATGACTTCCCTCGCCCCGGAGGCGATCCCGCAGGTGCCCATGTGGACGGTGACCTTCACGCGTTTGTAACCCTCGCGAAGCGCCGTCTCGGCACGAACCCTTTCCTTGATTTTCTTCAAGTCTTCGATCTTCAGTTTAGCCATAGTCGTCCACCTCTTTAGTTGTATTGGCTGAGCATGTCCTTGATCTTTAACGGTTTCATTCTTCCGTGGACATCCGCATCGACGACCACGACCGGTCCCAGACCGCAGGCGCCGAGGCAGCGGATCGTTTCGTAGGTGAACTTGCGGTCCGGCGTCGTTCCGCCTTCCTCCACGCCGATCTCTTTTTTAAGTGCATCCGCCAGCGCCTTGCCGCCCCGCACGTAGCAGGCCGTTCCCATGCAGACGCGGGCCGTATGCCGGCCCCGGGGAGTCATCGTGAAAAACGAATAGAAAGTGACAACGCCGTATACCCTGCTGAACGGCAGGTTCAATTCCCTGGCTATTTTTTTCTGGACGGAAATCGGTAAATATTCAAGGGCCACCTGTGCCTCTTCGAGTACGGGGATTAGTCCCCCCTGTTTAGCCTTGTGCTTAGCGATAATGGTCTCCAGCTTCACGACCTGATCGGCAGTAAATTCTTTCAAAAGCTCGCCGTTTTCCGCATTCATCAGTATTCTCCTTCATGAGTGTTTGTGAACGTTCATGCGTTTGTTTCTGTCGCGTTCAGCAGAAATTATCTTGACACAAAAAGGCCCTCTTTATATATAAGCGCAAGCAAACGGCAAGTCCTTATCAAACAAATGCCATCCGGTCAAGATCTGTGATGGAACTATCTTAAGCGCACGCGGCACGTCCAAGAACATTGAGGCCATGGAAAAGTCCGCGGGCCCGAAAGTCGGCGAAACGTCATCGGGCTGCAAGTGCACGGCAGGGATCGTCTATTGCATGGGTTCTTGCGGCCTGGCCCCGGTGGCCGTAGTGGACGGTAAAGTCCATAGCCGGCTCACCCCCAACGCTCTATAGAGCGATAACAGGACCACGCATAGAACCGTATGGAAGAGCGAAGGCAACTTACCCGGGTAGAAGAACTGACCTACGAGGTCAAAATCGAACAGGTGATGACCACGGACGTGCTCACCGTGACCCCTGAGACCATGATGAGCGAGGCCAAAGAGCTCTTGCGCAACAGGCGCATCTCCGGCATGCCGGTGGTAGAAAAGGGAAGGCTGGCAGGCGTCATCAGTACCGAGGATATCATCACCACCCTGGAACTGGGGAAGGATGTTGCGGTACGGGAGAAGATAGGTCATCCGGTGCGCACCTGCTTTGCCGATGAGCCCCTGGCTCAGGCCATCCGGCGTTTTGACATGTACGGCTACGGGCGCTACCCGGTCGTGAACCGCCGGGGGCGGCTGGTCGATATCATCACCCAGGGCGATATCATTCACGGTTTGCTGCGCGCCCTGGAAGCCGACTACCACGAAGAGGAGACCCTTAAGCACGAAGCGAGCTACCTATTGGAGCACGTGGACTCGGAACGCACCCGGCTTTTTCTTTCCTATAGGGTCAGGGCGCGGGATTTTGTTCATGCCGGAGATGCTGCCCGGCAGATCAAGCGGGCACTGGTCCGCCTGGGGGCCCACCCGCAGGCCGTTCGACGAATGGCCATAGCTACCTTTGAGGCCGAGACCAACATCATTATCCACAGTAATGGAGGGAGGATCGCTGTTCTGATCCAGCCGAGCGCTATCCGGGTAAGGGCCACGGATACGGGACCGGGGATTCCTGACGTGGACTTGGCGATGCAACCCGGTTTTTCAACCGCCCCCGATTGGGTGCGCGAGATGGGATTCGGTTCCGGTATGGGTTTGGCGAACATCCGCCGCTGTGCCAGCACGATGCACCTGGCCTCCATACCGGGCCGTAAGACGTGCCTGGAATATACGGTGATACCGGAGAAGAGCATTGCCTTGCGAGAACAATTGACGAGGAGCCAGAATGACTTTACAAGAAATCGCCGACCAATTATCGCTAACGGTAAGGACCGCCCCGCACAGATTGACGAGCCGGGTTAAAGGGGGCTATGCCTCCGATATGATCAGCCACGTCATGGCCAAGGCCCACGCCGGCGATCTCTGGATAACCATCCAGACCCATCCCAATATTGTGGACATTGCCGTGCTCCTGGATCTGGCCGGCATTATCATCACCGAGGATAAGCAGATAGATCCTGCAACGATTGAAAAAGCCCAGTCAGAGCAGGTGCCGATCCTAACGACGGCAAAGACGACCTTCACAACGGCGGGCGAACTCTTCCGGCAAGGACTCCCCGGCGTGGATGAAGGGTAGAAGGCAAAGGAGAACGGCTCCATGAAACTCCGCCAGATCGTTGATATATTGTCACTGACGGTTATGGCCGGTCACGCTGGCCTGGATACGGAAGTCACGGGCGGCTATGCCGCGGATCTGGTCAGTTGCGCTATGGCAGGAGCGCAGAAGGACGGCCTTTGGGTCACCCTCCAGGGCCATCTGAACATCGTGGCCGTTGCCAGCCTCTTGGACCTGGCCGCCATCATCGTCACGGAAAACAAGGTCGTTGAGCCTGAGGCCCTGGCCAAGGCAAACGAGGAAGGCATTCCGATCCTGTCAACCCCCTGTACGACCTTTGAGGTGGTGGGGAGGTTGTGGGAGATGGGGGTGAGGAGGTGATTGCGGATCGCGGATCGCGGCTTGAAAAGGCGGGATTGCTGCCGGACAAATCCGAAATCCCAAAGCCGCAATCCGAAATCCTGGCCGATCTTCACATCCACACCGTTCTGTCCCCCTGCGCCGAGGTGGAGATGATCCCGCCCCACCTTGTGCGTCGGGCGTTGGATCTGGGTCTGGAGCTAATCGCCGTCACCGATCACAACGCGGCGGAAAACTGTGCCGCGGTTATCCAGGCAGCCGCGGGTACCGGATTGACGGTTTTGCCCGGCATGGAGGTGCAAACCAGCGAAGAGGTGCATGTGCTCTGCTGGTTTGATACCGTGGAGCAGGCATTGACCTGGCAGGGCATTGTCTTTAACCACCTTCCTAAACGGAACAATCCCGAGGAGGTCTTCGGCGCGCAGTACGTGGTGGACGCCGGCGGTGACTACCTGCGCACGGAGACCCAACTTCTGCTGACCTCTACTGATCTGACCTTGAGCCAGGTGATCAAGAGGGTGCAGGCG